>DASSHD010000283.1:0-3124 GCA_035693085.1 Hanamia sp.
TCATTGCGATTGGGGCCCTTATGAAGGTTGGATAATGGGTTATGATGCTGCTACACTGACACAGAAATACACTTATTCTTCGGTTCTAAATGGTGGTATGGCCGGTATTTGGATGAGCGGGCAACCACCAGCTGTAGATGATGACGGGAATATTTATATCACTACCGGCAATGGAACTACAGGCTACGGAGGCAACCCTAATGATACTGCAAACAGAGCTTCCAGCCTCATTAAATTATCCACTGCTTCAGGAGCCTTGAAGGTTACAGATTTTTTTACTCCTATGGATTATCAATATGAGAATGACAATGACCTGGATTATGGCGTAGATGGAGTTTTGCTGATTCCTTATACCCATTTATCTTTATCCGGAAGTAAGGAAGGCAAATTATACCTGATAAACAATAATGATATGGGCGGCACTACTTCAGATAATTCAAATGTGTTGCAAACACTAAATGTAAGTGATAATAACATTAACAGTACCCGGCATTTGCATGGCTCACCTGTTTACTATCAAGACCGGCTAGGAAATGAATATGTTTATGCATGGCCGGAAGGCTCACTGTTAAAACAAATCCCGTTTGTAAGGGCAAATATGCTGTTTGATACACCCAATACTATAGAAGGGAACACTGTTTTACCAAACGGAATGCCCGGAGCAATGCTTTCTATTTCTTCGGATGGTACTAATTACGGAACCGGAATTCTTTGGGCTAATCATCCAATAAACGGAAACGCTAACCAGGCAGTTGTCCCCGGTGTTTTACAGGCATTTGATGTAACAAACGTCACTCATGAATTATGGAATAGCAACTGGAACAGTAAAAGAGACGCCATTGGCAAGTTTGCAAAATTTGTGCCTCCAACAATTGCTAACGGCAAAGTCTATATGGCCACATTTTCAAATAAGCTGAATGTATATGGGTTAAATCCTTTACCCGCTTCACCGTGCGCAAACACTTTACCTCCTTTATGGCAAAGCTCAGACCTTGGTTACGTTGCATTTCCAGGAGATGTTTGTGTTAGTAGCGGTGTCTATACCATAACAGCTTCAGGTGCCGATATCTGGGGTACTGCTGACGCTTTTCATTACTTATATCAACAGGTTGTCACTAACTACACGGAATTAATTGGAAGAATCGTTTCTATAACAAATACGAATACCAATGCAAAATGTGGTATCATGTTCCGGCAAAATTTAGATCCGGGTTCTCCTTATGTTTTTTTGGCATTGACCCCAACAAATGGATTTTGGATGCAACAGAGAACTGCCCAGAGCGCTTCTGCGTCAACAATTAAATCTTTATCCTCATACACAACCCCCTATTGGGTAAGAGCAGTTGGCAGAGGTAATAAATATGTAAGCTATATTTCGTCCGATGGCAATAATTGGTCTCCTATGGACTCAGTAACTTTGGCATTAGGAACCAATCCGTATGTAGGTTTTGCTTACACAACACACGATAATACAGTATTGGGTACTGCCGTGGTGGATAATATTTCTCTTCGTGTGCAAGATCCCTTAGGCATTAATCTTGTTAATTTCAATGGTAAAAACATAAATGAAAAATATGCTCTTTTGAACTGGACAACATCAGGGGAAATAAATGTTGATCATTTTGAAATAGAACGCAGTTCAGTAAATTCAGATTATAAAATGATAGGAAAGATCAATGGAAATGGGACTACTTCTACTTCCCACGATTATACTTTTGAGGATACGGAGCCTATGGACGGCAAAAACTTTTATCGTCTCAAAGAAGTTGATATCAACGGTAACGCAAGTTATTCCAGCATAGTACCTGTAACATTTAATTTCAAAAAAATCGAAATATTCCCAAATCCTGCAAATAAACAAATTTATATCCGTAACAATAATAACTTTAGTAATGGCAATAATTTAAAAATTGAATTGACAGATTTCGCAGGCAAAGTTCTTTATAAACAAACATCATCTTCTTTGGGTGCAAATATCATTACAGTAAACATTCCTACTAATATTGTAAACGGGGTATATGTAGTAATAGTTACCAATTCGAATGGAGAAAAACAAGGTGCTAAGATTTTTATAAACAGGTAACGGATTGAATAGAGATCATCAATAAAAGTTTGTTTACTGCAATAACTGTTTTTTGAGTACCTTTTAAATAAAACTTTTATTCTAAAGAGTCAATTAGTTATAATTTAAACAAAGCTTTTAATTCAGCAGCATCATCAGGTTTCATTTTCCCGCTAAGAATGAGCCTTAGCTGGCGGCGGCGCAGGGCACTCTCAAAAAGATCTCTTTCCTCCTGTGTTTCGGGCTCAAGTTGCGGTACCTTGCGTGGTTTGCTATTGAGATCTAAGGCCACAAAAGTATAATAGGCTTCATTACTTTTATACCTGTATTGTTGCATAATATCTTCGCCCCATACATTCAGATGCACTTCCATACTGGTGGTAAAAGCACGAGTTACCTTAGCTTCGATATGTACCACATTCCCAAGTTTAATAGGATTGGTAAATGAAATATTATCTACAGACGCTGTTACTACCGGCGAATTACTGTGTTTAGAACCGGCAAGAGCGGCTGCAATATCCATCCAATACATCAATCTTCCACCCATTAAGTTTCCAAATAAGTTAGTATCATTTGGCAGAACTAACTCGGTCATTACGATTAAACTATCAGCAGGCTTTTTAATCATCAATTTTTTTTTGCAAAGATAGTTTTCTAAACGGCTAATTAAGTTTATTTGGAAAAACGTCCCTGATTTGTGAATTTCGGTTTTAAAATTTATTTATGAATATTTCCCTGGAGGATACTAAAACCGCTTTTGCCTATAAAAATAATAAAGAACTGAAAAGAGCGAAATTCTTGTTCAGTTCGATGGGGAAAAAGTGGTTGGTAAAACTGGGATTAAAACTTACTCCTCTTGCCCTTAAAATGGGATTACCGGTAAAAGGAATAATAAAGCAAACGATATTCAAACAATTTGTAGGCGGAGAAACATTACAGGAAACTTCATCAGTTGCGGAGAAATTAGGTCAATATAATGTAAAGGTAATTTTGGATTATGGTGTGGAAGGCAAATCCGGCGAAGAAAATTTTGATAAGGCCACAGCAGAATTCATAAAAGTA
>DASSHD010000284.1:0-2465 GCA_035693085.1 Hanamia sp.
CAACCTTTACTAAGTCCGGGACCGCCAATAATTTTTCCTGTTAAAAACTGGAGGCTATCAGGTGAATTATATTTTATATAATCTATGGAACTCCCATTGTCCACCTGCACATAATACGGCCTCAATAAAGCTAAAGATATACCTCCTCCATAATTTGCAGTAATTGCTACTCCATTTTTATTGGATTTATTTCCAAGGAGAATCTGTTGCTGAACACCAAGTTTCACAGGATAAAAAATATTTTCTTTACCATATATGTAGGGAGATGCATTGGAAAAAAAACTGGTTTGCTTATATTCTTTATTACTTTTACGTTCGCCGATTTCTAATTGATATAAAATTGATTTCTTTATAGAACTGGCGCGCCCCAATTCAAAGAATATTCCATAGCCATCAGTAATAAGTTTCGCTCCAAAGACAAAACTTTTCTTATACGTAATTACGCCCTCTTCTTCTTGTTTTATTGCATAATTGATTCGTTGTTTCTTTGCTTCCCTGTGATTCTTTCGTGTATCTTGCGCAAAAGAATGTACTGAAAAAGATATGATTACTAAAAAGAAAAATATTTTTTGCATTTGACGTAATTAATTAGCTGTAAATTTATACAAAAATAGTACAATGACTGCATCATTAATATATAAAGGAAATTTGCGCTGCGAAGCTGTACACCTGCAAAGTAAATCCACTATCGAAACAGACGCCCCTACTGACAATCATGGAAAAGGAGAGAGATTTTCCCCCACGGATCTTTTATGTGTATCTCTTGCAACCTGTATGCTTACTACTATGGGAATTAAAGCCGCAGATCTAAATGTAGATATTACCAATTCCAGGGCCGAAGTTACCAAGCACATGGCAAGCGATCCGAGACGCGTTATCAAAGTGGAAGTAGCCGTTTCTTTACCAAAAAAAATAAATGAAAAAGAAAGGTTAATTTTAGAAAAAACGGGAAACAATTGTCCTGTAGCAAAAAGCGTACATCCTGATATTGATTTGGTTTTAAGTTATGATTGGATCAATTAATTGAAGTCTTCTCTAAATTATTATTAGTAACGTATGTTAAGGAGCTTCTACCGTCTTCTCCTGTGCCAAATCTGCATCATCAGGCATTGATCTTAAATCACGATCAATAGAATAAAGACTTTCGCCCGAAACCTTTTTACCGCCTGCAATTTTCAATTTATCAAGCATATTCATAATTAAAGTCTCTTCTTCCGTTTGTTCTTTTACAAACCATTGCAAAAAATTCCAGGTAGCCCAGTCACCCTCATCAAAACTTAATTTTACTATTTTATAAATTTGCCCGGTATTATCCACTTCCTGTAGAAATGCTTTTTCAAAACAATCATAAACACTTGTGGGATCAACGCCTGGGTCAGGAATGGCTTCGATTTTTACTGCGGATCCTCTTTCCAATATGTATTCCAAAAACTTCATCATGTGGTTTCTTTCTTCATTGGCATGGCGAAACAAAAAATTAGCTACGCCATCATATCCCTGCGAACTTAACCAACTTGCCAACGCCAGGTAAATTTGAGCGGAATGTGCTTCCTGTGTCATTTGTGCATTGAGCGCTTTTTGCAGGGAAGCGCTTAAACGATTTGTATCCATTTTATTATAATTTAAAAGAGTTATATCGCTAAAACCAAGTCACTAAAATAACAATATTCACAAAAAGGGTTCCAATTTAGAAATTGTACAGGAAAGGTTAAAGAGAAAGCCCTTAAACAGGGATGCTTATGGAAGTTTATATAAAATACAATAAGCAAAAGAGTGGATAAAATTTCCCACTGTATTTAATAAATAACCCGGAATTTAATCCTGAAAAAGAAATTATAAATTAATGGCACAAAACATTAAAATAGCCAATATTTCAAAAAGAGTAACTAATAATATTCCCTTGAAGGCGATTTTTTCTTCGTTAGGTTCTTTCATTTTAGTGAGTTTTTTGTATAAAGTTGCACAAAAATAAAACTAAAAAATTTAAAATAAAAGGAAAAATAAAAATCTATCCTATTTGTTGGTTTACTGTAAGGAATCTATTAAAAATTCATTCCTGTGTAAGTAAAGAGAATCTATTTCTGTAAAACAGAGTTTACTATTTTTTCGGACACTCCAACATATTCCCGAGTTACATCTTCAATGGTTTTATTACAATTATAAAAACTGATAATTTTTTTGATTACACCTTCCACCAATGCGTCCGGACAACTTGCCCCACTTGTAATCAAAATCCTTACGGGCTTTTTTTCCGGTAAATAAGATAGTGTGGTTACTTCTTTTCCTTTATGAATTTTATAATGCCTGATTTCTTTTGAGGAAATAATTTCCTCTTCTGAACGTATAAAATAAGTAGGCAATTTCACTTCGCACAGTTCTACAAGATGTGAGGTATTGGAACTGTTATAACCTCCTAATACTATTGCAATATCGGCGGGTACATCTAATAACGCATAAACCGCGCC
>DASSHD010000285.1:0-7828 GCA_035693085.1 Hanamia sp.
GGCGTTTGGATGCCGTGTTGGAACCAACGAAAGACAAGGTTTTAGAAACACACGAAAAATATAAAACCAAATTGAACGACCTGACTGCTTTGCTCACCAGCAAACAAAACGGAAGCGTGCATGCATTTTGCAACACTTCACCTTATACCTTAAAGAAGTTGTTGGACGACCCGAAAAACCTTCGTAACAATTTTGAGAATTACCTGAACGTATTTTCTTATAATGTGCAAGACATCATCACCAAGTTTAAGTTTCGTAACGAACTGGAAGCACTGAATGAAGCGAGCAGACTGTTTTGAACTATTGAAAAATTTGTTTCCCCAAAAATTGACTTGCGACCCGAGAGTTTGCCGCCTGCTAAAATTGCTGCAATAATTACACTGCCAAATTTTATAAAATCATCTGTCATAAACTGTCAGTCTTATATAGCGTACGTTTACTCATTGGCAATGGCTGGGCATTCAAAGAATTTTAAGCCCGGACTACAGTTCAACAGCGAACCAAAAGCTGATGAAATGTACTTCAACTCTGCCTATTGCCAATGCGCTTGTTGTACATTCGTCTATTCTTTCATTTCTATGATGTAGGAATCAGTTTGTGTTATTTGTTCATTTTTCAAAGTCCTTTCATAACTAATTCTTTTCGGCCATCCAGTTGATGGAATGAATTTGTATTCGCTGTGGTCTTTAATCTCAAAGGTCTCCAAAAATTTCTTTGATTCAAGGACAGCTTTATCACTATCCATGGTTGCTTTACTAAAAAGTCCTTCAAAGAATTTTTGAGCACCTGATTTATCTATGTCCTGATTGATAACTAACATAAAATAATTTTGTTTAGGATTTATTTCTGTGATTTTATATGTTTCCAACGCGGGCACAGGCTCACTTCCAAAAGGAGTTGGTAATTGAGTTTTTGCTTTTATTTCATTTGTTGTAAATGTCTCACCATAAGGAAGATAAAATAATTGTATTTCTTTTATTAAAGCGGACTCTACCATTTCCTTAGAGTTGAAAAGTGCTTTATCCTGTTCTAAGGCTGCTTTTGCTGTACTATCCATTTTTTTAGGCAAAGAAATTTCCATCATTTTAATATATGAATCTCTTACCACCTGCCAATTAATCAATTCTTTAAATTCGCCGGTTTCAGAGGTTTTAAAAATCATTTTCATTCCTTCAAAGACTGGAAGTGAATCGGCTAATCTTGGATTTGTCTCTTTTACTTTGTCAGGCAAATGGAAAGTCCATTGAATAGTATAATTATTTTTTGTAGAATCAAGAATGGTGACATATGCTTCGTATGAAAAATTAAATTCGGATTTTAGTTTACCCGATTCATAGCTTTCTTTATTATGAATAATATAAAAAATCTTATTCTCACCTTTTATCCAATTGGCAACATAATTAGCAGATGAATCCTTGTGCATGTCTTGACTAAAAACAGAAGAAAAAGTAAACAATGTAAAAATGGTTAAGAAGTATTTCATTTTGGTAATATTTGAATTTTAGAGATCGTCTGTCAGATAGTGTACAACACAATATTAAACGAAACCCCATAACAATTCCCAAAAGAATCCATCACAGATTATAATCACTTTTCAAGACTATCCGTTCCACAAAATAAAAATCATGGTTATTTGCCTGTCTGCCGTTCCTTTAGGCAGGTTGCTTTACTGCTCTTATAAATATTTTGCAACTCACTTCAGAAATAAAAATTATTTTTCAACCTTTTTAAATTCTTATATTTATCCATAAAATAAATTTTATGGCTAAAGCAAAATGGTTTTTAGGTTGCTGTTTTATTTTTATAACTGCATCCTGCAATAACAGCGGAACCGGAACCACTAAGACTTCTTCTACCAACAGTACTAACGTTGCTGATACCGCCGGTGCGTCTTATGATCCATCGTTTAAAGTGGCGGCACAATCATTTGCAGATATCCAGGTACTACGTTACGAAGCGCCCGGCTTCAATCAATTAAGCCTTCAGCAAAAACAACTTGCTTATTATTTATATGAAGCCGCACTCGCGGGCCGTGATATTTTTTACGATCAAAAAAGTAAATATGGAATCATGCTTCGCAAAACACTGGAAGCAATGTACGGAAGTTATACAGGAGATAAAACTACAGACAACTGGAAAAAATTTCAAACTTATTGTGGTAGATTTTGGTTCAGCAATGGTAATCATCATCACTACAGCAACGATAAATTTTTTCCGGAATGCCCTCCTGAATATTTTTTGTCTGTAGCCAGAGCCAGCGACTCCACACTGTTTCCGGGAAATCCGGGCGAAAGCATGAATGCTTTTCTAAAAAGAATAAAACCGATTATTTACGATCCTAAAATAGAACCTAAACTGGTGGACCTGGACCCCAATGTTGACAATGTAAAAGCATCTTCTGTAAATTTCTATGAGAACGTAACACAAAAAGAGGTGGAAGATTTTTATTCAAAATTCAATTCCAAAGGAAACGAACCTGAGTGGGGACTTAACAGTAAGTTGGTAAAAGACAGCACGGGGAAAGTAGTAGAAAAAGTGTGGAAGGCAGGTGGGATGTATTCTGCAGCCATTGAAAAAATAACCGGCTGGTTAGAAAAAGCGATCGCTGTGGCGGAAGATAAAGATCAAAAGACCGCGCTTCAGTTGCTGGTGCAATATTATAAAACCGGCGATCTGCACACCTGGGATGATTACAATATTGCATGGGTAAAAGATACCAGTAGCAGGCTTGATGTGGTAAATGGGTTTATAGAAGTGTATTTCGATCCGATGGGAAGAAAAGGAAGTTGGGAAAGTGTGGTTTCTATGAAAAACCTTGCGGCTACTAAAACTATAAAAGCGATAGCAGCCCAGGCGCAATGGTTTGAAGATCATTCTCCGATATTACCGGAAGACAAAAAGAAAAATGTAAAAGGAATTATAGCAAAAGCCATCACTGTAATAGTGGAAGGAGGAAGCGCTACGCCCAGTACACCTATTGGAATTAATTTGCCTAACAATGAATGGGTAAGACAAGAGCATGGTTCCAAATCAGTAGCGCTGAGCAATATTGTTCACTCTTATAACATAGCCAGCGCTACCAGTGGAATGCTGGATGAATTTGCCGTGGATGACACTGTGAAAGCCCGAATCAGAAAGTGGGGTGATCTTGCAAACGACCTTCACACTGATATGCATGAAGCCATAGGCCATGCTTCCGGACAGTTAAATCCCGGTGTAGAAACTCCTGATAAAACTTTGAAAACTTATGCTTCCGCCCTGGAAGAAGCGCGCGCAGATTTAGTTGGATTGTATTATATAATGGATCCTAAATTAATTGAGATAGGTGTGATGCCTTCTCTTGAAGTAGGAAAAGCAGAATATGATTCTTACATGATGAATGGATTAATGACACAACTCGTACGCCTGAAACCCGGTGCCAACCTGGAAGAGGCGCACATGCGAGACCGGCAATTGAATGCGATGTGGGCTTATCAAAAAGGCAAAAAAGATAATGTAGTAGAGTTTGTAAAAAAGAATGGAAAAACTTATGTAAAGATTAATGATTACAATAAACTTCGTGAACTCTTCGGGCAATTACTTCGTGAAATACAGCGCATCAAATCGCAGGGGGATTACAACGCAGGCAAAAATCTCATTGAAACGTATGGCGTAAAAGTAGATCCTGCATTACACAAAGAAGTTTTAGAACGATACAAAAAATTAGATATAAAACCTTATAGTGGATTTATACAACCGGAACTGGTACCGGTAATGGATGGAGATAAAATCACAGACGTAAAAATAGAATATCCAACTAATTTTTTTGACCAGATGATGGATTATGGAAAAAATGATTCGTTTCTTCCGTTGCATAATTAGAAAAATAAAATTGATATTGATAATGAATTAAGAAATAATTTGATTGCGCTTTTAATTTTTAGTAAACGAAAATGCCTACATAGGTTGCTTTACTGTAAAAATATCTCTTCGTTTAACCATAACAGTTATTAAGCTGGAAAAAGCGACAGAAACTTTATTGCTCTATATACTTATCATACTTATAAATTCTTCCTTTTTTCTCCGCGATACATCAATCAGGTCGCCATTATCCATCAATACCTGACCACCCACTCCACGCAGATATTTTTTAATATAATTCAGATTAATGAGATGGCTGTTATGTACCCTGAAAAAATGATATGGTGTTAAGATGTCTTCAAAATCTTTCAACAGTTTGGTTACAAGGGTTGACTTTCCATCTACAAAAAAAATGCGGGAGTAGCTGGAACTGGATTCAATTCTCAGTATATTTTTTATTACCATAAATTCAAAACCATCACTAACGGGCACAGCAATTTTATTTTCCTGGCTTTTAGCTCCATTCATAGAGTCTTTCAAAACATGCAGGCGTTCCTGAGTATGCATTGTCTTTTTTTCTGCAAGCCTGTTCACCGCGTTCTCAAGTTCTTCAATTGCTACCGGCTTTACGAGATAGTCAAAAGCGCTGATGCGCATAGCGTCAACCGCATAATGATTATAGGCAGTTGTAAAAATAATTTCTGCATTATAATCACCCAATTCTTCCAGCATCCTGAAACCGCTCATCTTCGGCATTTCTATATCGAGAAATAATACATCTGGCTTTAAATTTCTGATGAGCGAAATAGCTTCTTCCGGTTTTTGAGTAGCAGCAACTACAGTTACCTGCTTACAAAATTCCTCCAGTTTTTGTTTAAGGTTTTGCAAACTGGTCATCTCATCGTCTATCAATATGGCTCTTATATTTTTGGACATCATTTTAAATTGTTTTTATTTTTACGGTAACCCGTGTGCCACACGGTTGCTGGTTTTCATCATAGAGGTCTTCAATATTCAACATACTATTAGCCTGGTGCTGTTCATTAAAAATGCTGATGCGTTGCTGCGTTATTTGTAAGCCCAGACTGGTATGATTGGGTTTATTCAAAGCATTATAATCAGAAGATCTCCTTCGGCCTACTCCATTGTCTTCAATAGTGTAAATGATATATTCACCTCTTAGTATTGCTGATATTTTTAGTTGAAGATCTTTTCTGTCACTATAAGCAAAGCCATGAATAATGGCATTTTCAACGAAGGGTTGTATCAATAAAGGAGGTACGGTGTAATCAGAATCCAGCAATGGCTGGTCAATATCTGTAACGTACCCAAAGTTGTGATTAAATCTTAATAGTTCCAGATCAATATACAATCGTATAGTTTGCATATCCTCCACAAAAGGAACTACATCTTTTCTGCTGTTTGAAAGAATAATTCTTATAAGGCTTGCGAATTTGTTGAGATAGACACTTGCATTCCTTTTTTCATTTTGTAAAATAAAATATTCAATGCCGTTCAGGCTGTTAAAAATAAAATGCGGGTTCATCTGCGAACGCAGAGCCATCATTTCTGTTTCAGCAATTTTTTGTTTGAAGCCGGCTTGCTTCCTGATATATCGTATGCGGCGAATGACGATATAAAATACAACAGCGCAGGCGGTAATGATGCAAAGTAAAGCAAACCACCAACTCTGAAACCAGTGTGGTTTGATAGACAATACCAGTACGTCTGTATTGGTAAAACCCCCTGTTAATTTATTACCACCTCTTACTGTTAGTTTGTAATCGCCAGGAGCCAGATTGTTGAAAGATAAATTGCCATTTTCAATTTGTTTCCATTCCTTCTGGCCCGGCTGTAGTTTATAAAAGAAAAGATTGTTTTCCAGTTGGTCATAATTGATTACATCGAAGTGAACCTGCAGGTTATTTTGTTGTGGATCGAGAATCAATTCCTTTTCACCGGAAACAGTTCTGCCAAAAGATAAGAACTTATCATTTACAAACGCTTCCACAATTTTTGCACTGGAAGAAATGGTATAATTCATTAACCGCTTCGGGTAGAATTGAACTAAAGCCACAACTCCGCCTGCGTACACGTTGCCGTCTGAAGTGGTATAAAACATACCATCATCATTGTAAGGTAGTCCCAGGCTGTATTTGAATTGAATAATTTTATCGCGGTTTCTGAGCCAGCACCAATATCCTGTGATGCTGTTAAACCAAACATTTTGATCGCTATCAACGCAGATTCGCTGCACCTGGCCAATCCTGTTATTTTCTGTAAAACTCTTTACTACTTTGCCGGAATCGGGGTTGAATGCAATGATCCCATTGTCAGAACCAATCCAGAGCAAACCATCATTGTCTTCTGCCATGCCCATCAATGAAGTTCCAAAAATCAACTTGCCTTTTGGTTTTACAAGGAGAAAAGTGTCCGTTTCATTATTGTATTGAAAAAGCCCTGCGTTCGTTGTTTCAAATATTCTTCCTTTTTTATCGCGTAAGAGGTAATTGGCCTCGGGTGGTTTCCCTCCAATAAAACTACGGCCTATATTGTAGTGGCGGGTAAATTGAAATGTTTTTGGGTTAAATACAAAAACGCCCTGGTTGTATGAACGTACCCACCATTTTTGCTCATTTTCAGGGACAATTGTGCGCAGCCGCATAATACTTTTTGTCCACGGGCATTGGTAAATTTTTCTCTCCCACGTTGATAAATTTATCGTCAGCATGCCCCATTCGGTGGTAACAAACACCAGGTTGTCCATTTGCTTAAAATCATATCCCTCTCTTGTTGTTGCCAGCCGGTCATCAATAGCCGCACCAAGCCCTCCGGCTACATCCGGCCAGTATTTTTCCAATTTCCATTGATTATCATACTTAAGAATTCCTCCATTATATCGCCTCGAAATCCAGTAACCGTTTTTTTCCTCTTGCATATTGTAAACAACGCTCAGACCTGCAGCGTCTGGCTTCCCTTTTGCCTGACCATCTGTAATCGGGATAATATCAAAAAGTTTGTTGGAAGGTGAATAATAATATAATCCATCCGAGGTGGGAACCCATAAAATATTTTGCCGGTCCACAAAAGGGGCTTTGATATCTCCTGTCGGGCCAATAATTTGATAGACATGCGTTGCTAAGGTTTTCTCATCAATAAACAACAAGCCCGGTGTGGCAACTGAAAAGACCAAAAATTTTCTCCCATTCCATTCCCATTCTACACCATACTTTATTAAAGTGTTCACAGGAATTTTCAAAGGCATTTGGCTCCATAAGTTTTGTTCGGGGCTGAATCTGTATAATCCATCGGCCCAGGTGCTTACCCAGCAGCGGTTGTAGCTGTCGAATATGACGTCATAAATACCAATACCTGCGTTGGGGCTTGCATATTCTGTTTCTACTTTTTTTGTTGCATTATTTATTTTATAAATTTTATTTTGCCTGAATGCCCATAATTGCCCGTTCTTATCCTGCACGATTTTGGAATAGGATGAAATGTAAAATCCCTTATACGAAAAAGACGGAAAACCGGTGGACAAGGCCTGGTAATGTTTGTTGTCTGTGAAATGATACAAGCCTAAGGGTGACACAATGTAAGGGTTGGGTTGTCCATTCTCAAACCATATATTTGAACCGTCGTAAATACGAAATGTTGCCAGGGTATTACCACCTGTTTTAAATGCGGTTGCCTTTTGCGTGGTGATATTAAAACGGCAAATACCTGCTGTTGTCATAATCCAGAGATTATCTTTCTGATCGCTGCTAATACTTTCTATTCCATTTGCATTAATAGTAGTAGTATCATAAGGGTCGGCATAAAATTTTGCAAATCCATACCCATCAAAACGGTTCAACCCATTTTCGGTTCCTGCCCAAATGATTCCATTTCTGTCCTGCGCAACAGAAGTAACACTATTGCTTGAAAGCCCATCCTTCTCCGATAATCGGGTAAATTTTAAATCCGGAAAAGATTGTGCGAAAGCAAT
>DASSHD010000286.1:0-5294 GCA_035693085.1 Hanamia sp.
CCAAGCGAAAAAGTCCGGCAAAAACTTACAAACTTTAAAAGACTTTTTACGTGAAAGTAACCGTTAAAATCACTAAATCTTTCAGTTCTGCAGCAAAGCCGCTTTTAAAAAAATATCATTCTCTTTCTAAAGACTTGCTTAACCTTGAGAAAGAATTAATTACAAGACCAAGATCGGGAACTTCTTTAGGACATGACACTTATAAAATACGTCTGAAAATTTCCAGTAAAGGAAAAGGTAAAAGTGGCGGCGCAAGAGTTATTTCTTTTTTAGAAATCACTTTAGTAAGCATAACTGAAAAAATCACCGATGAAGAAATTACAGTTAACCTGATTACAATTTATGATAAAGCAGACGTTGATAATATTTCGGATAAAGAATTGAAAGAGCTTATCAGGAATATAAAAACAAAATAAATAAAATCACTACCGATAACATCTGGAGCATTGGTCTTAAAATTCTGACCCTCATCTTAGCGCAAACTTTGTAGCAACGATTCTGTGAAGTAGCCATGCCTGTGCTTCAACCCAATTCTCGTTTAACCTTATCTGTTACACAAAAATAAAAAATAGAAAAACGATTTATTTGTTAGTTTATGGCAGCAAAAATATTAGAGAAGCAAATAGATTTACTCTAAATCCTAATTCAAAAATTTATTAAACCAACAATTTCTTCAAGATACCTCTTATCTGTATCGTCAAAAAAGTTATACGCTTCGCTATCAACATCTAAAACCGCCACTACTTCACCTTTCCTTTTTACAGGAACCACTATTTCTGATTTTGACAAACTACTGCAGGCTATGTGGCCGGGGAATTTCCCAACATCAGGTACAATAAGTGTTTCAGCACGCGCCCAGGAAGTTCCGCAAACTCCTTTGCCTTTTTGTATTCTTGTACAGGCTACAGGGCCCTGGAAAGGCGCCACCACCAGTTCATTATTTTTTACTACATAGAAGCCCACCCAAAACCATTGAAATTGTTCTTTAAGCGCTGCTGCTACATTAGCCATATTTGCCACAAGATCAGTTTCCCCGCTAAGCAATTCTTTTATCTGCGGAAGCAGAGATTGATATTCTTCTTCTTTACTACCTTTCAGGATCGTAAGGTCTTCTGCCATAATTTTTTCTTACAAAGGTAGTGAACAGTTCAGCAAGCGCGGGTGTTGCTTTTTTAAAAGTTAATGCCATCGTCTGGTCTCCTGGCCTAAGAAAATTCGCCGGATTTATATCAATGAATACCGTATTACTATTCGCTACTATTTCTCTATTCAATTTACCGCAATCAATTTTTCTATAAAGAAAAATAGTACTAATTTTTTTTAATAGATTTTAGTAATTTACCAAATAAATTCAAATGAGATGCAACCAATACTTGAATTAAAAGAAAACGATTCACTGGTCTATGATGACTTAACGATTGTTCACATAGATGGCGGCCATAAAATAACAATGAATGAAAAAGGCAAGCGGTCAGGCGACCTTTCGTTTGCAGACGTTGTATTACAAACCCCGGCGGCGGAGGCTACCAGGGTTAGGTTTTATAATCCGGAAGGCAAAGAAAATAAAACCATTGAATTTGGCAAATATATAATTACTGTAAAAAATGTGGCCTGGAATGGAGCCACAGTTATGTTGGATATCAGAAAAAGATAAACATATTTTCCCCTCATAGAAAATTCCAATTCACGAGGATAAATTCGCAGTAAACAAACCTGCCTGCCGGCAAAGGCAGGCAAATAATTCTGTTTTTCTCAGGCACCTAAATGTTTTTCTAAAATCTAAAACTATTCCTCCCCTCCTATCCGAAGAAAGAGTTCACAATACTGTTATTCTTCACCATTCTTATTTTTTACTTTCCTGCATTTAATTAGAAAGAATGGGAAGATGTCACTGATCTCTTTGACTTCAAATAATCCGGCCTGGTCAAATTCTTTATGAATTGATTCTTTATCATAAAAAAACATCTTTACCCCTTCAAATATTTCATAGCGGTCTTTGCTAACAAACTTGCCTCTGCCATAAGTAGGGGCTTCTTTTGATATAGCTGCAAAAACCATATAACCGTTATCAGCAAGTTGGTTATAGCAGTCACGAATGAGTTTCTCCCTTTCATTGCTGTCTAACAAATGAATCAGTGCATAGCAAAATATTCCATCATACCGGTTATTGTCAAATGGCATGTCTGTTACAGAACCGTGATAGATGGTCATATCTGTTCCATAATGTTTTCTTGCCAAAGCAATTGCCGTTTTTGATATTTCTATTCCCGTTACCGCCATTCCATTGTCTCTGAAAATCCGGGCATTTCGTCCGTATCCAATACCCGGAATGAGAATATTTTTTAGTGCCTTTTCTACAAAAAAGTCCTTTGTCAATATAGCTGAATAAGAAGGTTCAAAGCCCCACATTTCCTGCTTTTCAATAAAGTTCGTTTCCCAAAATTCTGTCATTGTATTTCTTTTTATTTTACATTTTCCAAATTAATTTTAGTTCTTCCCTCTCTTCTCCGCGTCGATATGCAACAAAGATAAAGTGGCATTGGCGTATCTGCGCCTGCACTAGGGCGTGGATCATTAAAAAGAAAAATAGAAATTAACTTTATTTATTTTTTTACTGTGATAGAATATTCATTGGAACATTTGTCCCACGAGAGGCCAATCTGAAACGCGCCCCCTTCATGTATATCTTTTGATAAACCCATTAAATATTTTTCAGATTTTAATAATTTAATTTAGAATTCTTTATCTTCCTGCTTTATAAATACCGGTTTTGAAAAAATATAGAAGATACCGCAAGTCGAATCTTTTCATGCGGATTTTAGTATTCCTAAATGTTGCAATTATTCTGGCATACCTCGCAACCTGCCTGGTACCTTTTATTGATACAGGCGAAAACTGGATGTTAGCTTTCCCCGGACTTATTTTCCCTTTCATATTTTTTGGGCTTGTTATTTTTATTATAGTGTGGATATTTCTGAAATCAAAGTGGTGGTGGATATCGCTCATTGTTTTGGTTGCGGGATTGCAGCAGGTACTGGCTGTTTATAGTTTCCATACTCCCAAAAAGTTTTTATATAATAAGAATCCTGAAACTTTAAGAGTGCTCCAGTGGAATGTAACTAGTTGGGATGAGGGCGATAGAAAAGAGAATGGAGGAGCAAGTTATCGCCCATTTATGCTTGACCTTGTGAAAAAGGATAACGCCGATGTTCTTTGTTTCCAGGAATTTTTTGAATCAAAAGACACAGGATATTACAAATCCAATATTTCAGCGTTAACTAAAATGGGATATCCTTATTATTATTTTGTTCACCTAAGCAGTTCACGGGAAGATCTTGCAACAGGTACTGCTATTTTTTCTAAATATCCCATTATTGATTCAGCCAGTTTTGGTTACGAACTCAATTATACCGGAGATCATTTGCTTTATGCAGACATAAGATTCAAAAACGAAATTTTCAGGATATATACCACGCATTTGCAACCTGTATATTTTGATAATTCAGAGTATAAAATTTCAAACTGGATGAAACCAGAAAACGAGTCGGAAGTTGGATATTACCATTCCCTCTTTTCAAGATTTAAAAGAGGTTTTGAATATCGGTATGCTCAATCGGTATTTGTTCATGGGAAAATGGAAGAAAGCCCTTATCCATCAATCATGTGTGGAGATTTTAATGACGTCCCCAACTCTAACACTTATTTTACCGTTAAGGGAAACCTCCAGGATGCCTTCCTGAGAAAAGGTTCTGGCTTTGGGGCAACCATTCCATATTTTTCAAAGATGCTGCGAATAGATTATATTTTTGCTGATAAAAAATTTAAAGTAACGCAGTTCCATGTAGATCATGTTAATTATTCTAATCATTTTCCTTTGTTGACAGACCTGGATGTCTCAAACATAAAATGATTGGGTAATTTGGGCACTGTCGACGCAGGTCTCACGATCCGTGGCTTTTTGTTATAACCCAATGGCTCCAATCAAGATAGTAAAATTCACAAAACTATTTCTGTAAATAACCGATATTTTACGAATTGAAAGAATAGAAATACAGATTATTTGTCCACCTACCGGTAGGCAGGTTGATTTACTGTAAAACATTTGCCACTGATTACACGCCTGACTGACTACGTAATAAATTCAGAGATTCTTATTTATCATGATTTATTTATCAATAAGTTTTTTTAAAGCAAAAACTAATTGCCTGTCTTTCTCTCTCAGCTTTCCCTCCCTGTTTGGAGGCAGATCCAAAATGAGTATATTATCCTGCGCAGTTGTTCTTTTATAAAGTTGTAATAGCTCTTCCGGAGTTTTATAAACAGTATCTTTTGTGTTGTAAAACCATTTCTGACTGATACATACAGTTGTCTCCCATGGCATATAGTACAACTTACCATTGTGAGAAAATAATTTAGGATCAGGATCAGCAGGAAGATAAGGATCGCCCATCCTGAAATCACTTGGAAAATAACGAATAGGATAACCGGTTTTTTGCATCGTAGGCAATACAAAACTTGAATCAGGATCAGGATTACCGGGCAGTCCTATTGACCAGTTGACGCCTACCTGGCATTGAGGCGCCATTTCTTTTACTGTCTTATAAATTTTAGCTATTGGCCAGCGTTCTCTCTTTTTTTCCCAGCCCGCATCCAGCCATAGCTCTACCACTTTGGTGTATTTATTCGTAATGCCAATCAGCTCTTTAATCTGATTAACGATATATTCATTGTATGCCTTGTCTAATGAGGTATCAGCAAGATTCCCATTCTGATGCCGGTCCCAAAGGGAATAATAGATACCCATACGAATTCCATATTTTTTACAAGCCTTTGCAACCGCCGCTACCACATTTGTTTTGTTACCGGAGCTGCCCACATCGTAGGTTGTGTATCTGCTATCCCACAGGCAAAAACCGTCCACGTGTTTGGTTACCAGTATCACATACTTCATGCCTGCTTGTTTGGCCGTATTGATCCATTGATCAGCATCTACCGCGGGAGGCTTGTAAGAGGCTGCAGGCTTGCTTCCATCTGTCCACTCTTCGTCATAAAAAGTATTGATACCAAAATGTATGAACATTCCGTATTTCCGTTCAATCTGTGCTAACTGATATTTACCAGGTTTGGTGGAAGGAAAAGGTTCAGTAATTGGTGGCTGTGCTGCAGATGAATAACCACTTATCATCGCAAGAAAAAACAGGATGTTAGTTTTAATATGCATGTATTATCTCCTTCATAAAGATATAGAATTTATAAAATACAGTTCAGTAATAAATTGACGAATTGAAATAACA
>DASSHD010000287.1:0-5601 GCA_035693085.1 Hanamia sp.
ATAGACATTCAGGAGGTACCTTAGTACCGCTAAAAGCAGAACTTGTAAAAAGATCGTAATAACTGGGATCTAATGATAGTCCGCTATTATTGCAAACATCACCAAGATAAAATTTTGCACTATCCAGGTCTGACTGAGAACGTTGGCCACCCGACTGACCTAATCCTGACCTTACTAAGTAAGCTCTGCCCAACATGCCTTCTGCGCTCCATTTAGTAATACGACCAGGCTGAAGTGGTGTTGGTGCAAGATGGTTCATAGACCAGGTAAGATCAGAAATTATAAATTTCCAAACATCGGCCAGGTTATTCCTCATGATAGAGGTATCACCAAGCTGCTGAGTATTGTCATAAATAATAGGAATTGCTCCCCAATCCAATGCCAGGTAATAGTAAGCTGCTGCACGAATAAAATAACATTCAGCCAGCCCTGAGTTTTTCCCTGATTCGCTGGCACCAGGACCTGCATTTTTTATATTAAATGCTACGACATTGGCATTTGCTACCACAGACCAAAGTGACTGGTAAGCACTTTGCAAGGCGCCGCTGGGATCAGAAGAGGTAACAGTAAAACTGAGGTAAGATCCTCTTCCGTTATAATTATCGGTAGTGCTGTTACCGCCCATAATGTCGCCTATATATTGCAGTGATGTTCCATTATAACCTCCCCATGCAACGTTGTAAAGGGGGCCGGTGCCATTCAAAATATCCCCATCACTCCGATAAAATGTACCAGCTGTGGGAGAAGCCAGAGGTGGTCGATTTAAATAGTCTTTCTTGCACGATTGCATAACAAACATAGCAAGCATTAAAATTGTTATGGCGGTTATATTCTTTCTCATTTTTAGAATTTTTTTTATTAAATGATTTATCAGAAATCCAGCGAAAGGCTGACGGTGTAGGATCTTGAAGGAGGATACCTCCCTTCATCCATACCTGCCAGGTTGAGGCCTCCATAATTATACATGCCTACTTCAGGATCATATCCTGTATATTTCGTAATGGTGAAAGCATTTTGCACCTGGAATGTTGCCAATACACCTCTTAAAACATGAGTCTTTGAAAGATATTTTTCCGGAACCCTGTAACTTATCCGGGCATTTTTCAGTTTCAA
Source organism: Hanamia sp. (assembly GCA_035693085.1). GTDB lineage: Bacteria > Bacteroidota > Bacteroidia > Chitinophagales > Chitinophagaceae > Ginsengibacter. Next base: position 1,114 of record DASSHD010000287.1, read on the forward strand.
ATAAGATCCACTTTCAATATTCCATTGAGATATCCTGTTATTACCATTTGCGTCAACAAAAGCGTTTGGAATATTATATCCCGGGTTGGTAAGAGTTGCTGTCAAAGCATCTCCGGGATCTACACTACTTGGTTGTGCAAAATTAGTAGCTCCCTGGAAATGATTATTATAAGGACCAGTTCCTTGTGGCATTGTTTCATATTGATACCTTGTAAGATTTAATATTTGATTACCATACACTCCGGTAAAAAACAAATTAAGTTCAAATCCCTTATAGCTAAATGTACTTGTGAAATTATAAGTGAATTTAGGCCATGGGTTACCGATAATAGTTCTGTCATTTTGATCTACATAGCCATCCGGCTTACCATTAGCCCCGCTAATGTCCTTAAATTTAATGTCGCCGACCCACGATCCTGAGGTAGGATTAACAATCATCTGGCTTTGGTTGGCAGCCGATCCTGTTTGTATTGCATGGGTTGTAATATCTTTATTATCCTGGAAAAGTCCTTCCGCTATATAACCTGTGATCATACTTAAAGGCTGACCTGTCTCAGTGAGAAACTGAGCCTGCCTGTTATTGGTCTGGTCATAGTATTGAATGTTTATCGGGGAAACTACTTTTAATACTTTATTTTTATCAATTGAGAAGTTAATTCCTGTTTTCCACTGAAAGTCTTTATGTGAAATATTTACTGTATTTACTGTAACCCCAAATCCCCTGTTTTCCATATTTCCGTAGTTTACCTGAGGCCAACTTAACTGTCCGCCATACCCACCACTTACGTAACCCCCTAAATATTCGGGCCCGGTTGCCGGCAATATCAGGTTGGATATTTGCTTCAAGTAAGCATCTGCTATCACCTCTACTCTATAATTAAACATGTGAAGATCAAGACCTACATTTTTGGATTTATCCTGTTCCCATTTCAGATTAGGGTTAGGAAAATTTGAAGGAAGAAATCCTGTACCCCATACAGTAGGACTGGCATATAAGTTGGAGTAAATAGCGCCACCCGATCCTGCATTTCCGGATACGCCATATTCTGCTCTTAGCTTCAGGTCATTGATAAAGGTTAAATTTTGCATAAATTTTTCATCAGATATCTTCCAGGCAACTGATACAGCCGGAAAAGTTCCCCACCGGTTGTTTTGTCCAAAATTAGAACTACCGTCTCTTCTAACTACAAACTGCGCTATATATTTATCGTTGTAAGTATAATTCACCCTTGCAAAATAGGATTCACCTGCACCATCGCCTCTATAACTTGTTCCCGGAGGCGATAGTGGATCAGCAACACTGAGTTCCTGAACAGTTGTTGTTGAATAGTTTTTGCCGGTGGCACTTAATCCCTGATAAGCATAATAGGTAGCTTCGTGACCTACCATTGCAGAGATCTGATGCTTTTGAATTTTGAAATCATATTGCACTCTTGTGTTCAGAGAAAGCCAATAATTATTACTGCTGGCACGACTCCCTGATGTAGGCGCGCTTTGGTAATATTGCCCAAGCTTGTAGAAAGGATTAAACTGGAAATTATTATTAAAAGTATAGTTACCATTTACTTCTGTGTGCCATAATAATCCTTTGATTGGTGTGACATCCATATTTAATCCTCCAATCAGGCCGAAAGAAGTATTGTAATTATTATTAAGATTGGCGATAGCTACAGGATTGGTAACAGCATATTGCGCCTGAGCTGCATTTGCCGGGCCACCATAGGAACCATCAGGATTTTTTACAGGAATGGTGGGATTCTGAGACAAAGCCAGGTTAACGATGCGGCCCTGGAATGTGTTTACTTTTTCATTGGTACCAAAAGAACTCAGGTTCGTCCCGAATTTCAGCCATTTTGTTGCCTGGTTAGTAAGATTTAATCGTATAGATCCTCTTTTGAAACCTGAACCAGCCGCCACACCGTCCTGGGATAAATAATCTCCAGATAAATAAAATGTAGTTTTTTCGGTACCACCACTTAATGAAAGTGTATATTTTTGCATCAATGTTGGGTTAAATAAAGCATGCTGCCAGTCAGTGCCATTACCCAATATAGTGGGATCGCCCAACTCCGGCGGCTCTACTCCAACCAAACCATATTTTTGAAGCTTACCAACATATATAGCATATTGCTTAAGATTCATTACCGGCAATTCCTTTGGGCGTTGCTGAAATGTTTGCGAAGAAGAAAAACTAACTTTTGTACTACCCGCTTTGCCTTGTTTAGTAGTAATCATTACTACTCCATTAGCACCGGCAGCACCGTAAATAGAGGTAGCAGCAGGACCTTCGAGGATGCTGATATTTGCAATATCATCAGGATTAATTCCTGACAGCTCATTGGCTTCGCCGGTAGCTACATTATATTGGCCCCCTGTAGGTGTACTCGGCCTTATCTGTACCCCATCTATTACATACAAAGGTTGATAATTACCTGTTATGGTACTTATACCCCTGATAATAACTGTAGAACCGGCGCCTGGAGCACCACTAGGACTCGACACATATACATTGGGCGATTTTCCCTGCAACGCATCGTCGAGTGTAACATTAACTGTTTTATTGAGATCAGTTTGTGAAATCGTATTAACTGCGCTGCTCAAATCCGATTTTTTAGTGGTGCCGTATCCTACCACTACTACATCCTGAAGATGACTAAAATCTTCTGACAACTGAAAATTAATTTTACTTTCGTCTTCTGTAACTCTTGCTTCCTTGGGTTTAAACCCAACAAAAGTTACCACAAGTGTTTCACCTGTTTTGGACAGAATAGAATAATGCCCATTATTGTCAGAAGTCACGGCATTTTGAGTACCTCTAACAGTAACAGTAGCTCCCGTAATAGGAGAACCGGTAACATTTGAAATTATAGTACCTTGAATCTTCCTGGCCGTTTGCTGTGCAGCAAGCTGTGTAGCAAAAAAAAAGGAGATCATCACAGAAAATAAAAGTTTGATTTTTCCGGCTGAGATATTTTTTCCCATAGTAAAGTAATTAGTTGCGTGTTAAAAAAATTATAGTTAGTGTTCGTTGCGTAATAGTATTATAAAGAACAGCAATCTCTCACAAAAACAGATCAAAAGAAGAAAAAAAATAATTCGAAAATTTATGAACAATCTTTGTCAATAATAATTAAAATTTATTTCCTTCTATTAATGAATAACTTCAAAACAAAACTAAAGAAACTTATTTTCTATTACTGATACTTTTTTATCTTATTTCAATTCAAATTTGTTCTTATCAAACATTTCAAAGTGCTAAAGTAGGATTTTTTATTTAAATGTAACCGATTACATGATTTTTTTTTGGAAATATATTTTAAATGAGTTTACATATATTATTTTGTTATGTAACCGATTGTAATAACTTTGTAACCTACTGTATGATAAAAGGGCAATAGTAATAACACCATTGATGATATCGCAGCGGCGTTCAATATTTCTATTGCAGATGTTAGTCTCTCTTTAAAAAATGACTTCGTCCAAAGTGAATGATCAATTCGGGCAGGGATAATCAGGATTTATATTTCAAAATCATTATCGGGCTGTTTAAGTGAATCAAACAATTGTAGCAGGTAAACAAATAATCCGGATTTATATTTAAGATAACATTAAGGCATAAACAAAAATAATTACAGCAAACAAAGAAATAACTATGATTTCTTATTAAAAATTCCTCTGGGATAAAAATCAAAAATACCTTTTAATAATTCTTAGTTTATGTGTTCTCACTTTAGTTTCAAGATTCAAAATGCCTTGTGTATCTATTTTATCAATACGTACTTTACCCGCCGAATGGATAATTTCATGTTCGTTTAATAAAATTCCCACATGTACGATCCTGCCTTCTTCATTATCAAAAAATGCAAGATCGCCACATTGTGCTTCCTGTAAAAAATTCACCAACTCCCCTTTCTCCGCCTGTTGCCAGGCATCGCGGGGTAAATATGTGTTCAATAATTTATAAACCATCTGTGAATATCCGCTACAATCAATTCCAAAAACAGATTTTCCTCCCCACAAATAAGAAGTGTTTAAAAACTTAAAGGCGATTTGTTTTATTTGTCTGGCTGTGATTTTTATTTCTTCAGGATTCCATACATTACCTTTAAAATGTACAGAGTTTTTCCGCCAAAAAGCAATACCATTATTGAACGCGCTCAGTGAGCAACCCAATGGTACATTCATAATATGGCCATTATAATCCACCTCGTTTACCCAATCTGAAGTAAGCGCCTTATCTACTTTTTCATAACTTTCTTCATCAATACCCACAAGATGGCTTTGCATTACCCAGCCCTGGTAGCCATCATATTTTAATTGTATTCTTGCCCAGTTACCTTCTCTTTCCAGGATAACAGATTTTTCACCAAACAATTGTTGAGATACCATTTCCGACTTATGCGAAGTCTCTGCCCTCATAGGACTTACCGGTACGCAGCACACCATATATTCCATAAACGCTATAATCTTTTTGCAAATGTAACTTAT
>DASSHD010000288.1:0-9821 GCA_035693085.1 Hanamia sp.
GGCCAGCGTAAATCAAAAGTTTTTTCACTTCCTTACTCTGCACATGCAGAGGCGATTAATAAGATACAAAAGTTTTTTATTGAAGATACAAGGTTAGGGATTCCGGTTGATTTTACCAATGAAGGTATCGCAGGATTGAAACATGAAAAAGCGACAACTTTTCCCCGGGAGATCGGCCAGGGTTGCACCTTTGACAGAGATCTGATACATTCCATAGGAGTGGTGGAAGGCAAAGAGGCAAAGGCTTTGGGCTATACAAATGTGTATGCTCCCGAGATGGATGTTAGCACTGATCCACGCTGGGGAAGGGTTGAATCCTGTTATGGTTCTTCACCTTATCTCGTGGGGCAATTAGGAGATCAAATGATCGAAGGGATGCAGGAACAAGGTATTGCTTCCACACTCAAACATTTTGCGGTGTATAGTATTCCAATTGGCGGCAGGGATGGAGGAGTGAGGACCCACCCGATGGTAGCGCCACGTGAAATGAGAGAATTATATTTAGAACCTTTTCGGGAAACCATTGAGACTGCTCATCCCTTGGGTGTTATGGCTTCTTACAATGAATATGATGGTGTACCTATAATAGCAAGTAAACAATTTCTGACAGATATTTTGCGGAAAGAATATGGGTTTAACGGTTATGTGGTTTCCGATAGCAGGGCAGTAGAATATGTATATAATAAACATCATGTGGCTGCCGATTATGAAGATGCAATTCGACAGGTTTTGGAAGCAGGACTCAATGTGCGTACCGATTTCACAAAGCCATCTGATTATATTACTCCATTAATTGATGCTGTGAAAAAAGGGGAAATTCCTATGAGCGTTATCAACGAAAGAGTGGCAGAAGTGTTGAGAGTGAAGTTTCGTCTTGGATTATTTGATCATCCTTATGTGAAAGATCCGGCAGCAGCAGATGTAATTGTGCATAATGAAGAAAGCCGGAAACTTTCTCTGAGAGTGGCTCACGAAGCAATTGTATTATTAAAGAATGCCCGCCTGCCTGGGCAGGAAAATAATTTGTTGCCTTTACATTCTTCTGATTTAAAAACTATTGCTGTTATTGGTCCAAATGCAACAGAAGTAAAAAGTTTGCGTACTGGTTACGGTCCTTCCAACTTTGATGTGGTAACCGTTTTGCAGGGAATAAAAAATGAAGTTCCTTCCGGTGTTAACGTTTTATATGCCAAAGGGATTGATCATACTGATCCAAATTGGCCAGGAAGTGATGTGGAAAATTTTCCTTTGAACAATGAAGAAACGCAATCAATAGATTCGGCGGTTAAAATTGCCGAACAATCCGATGTAGTTATTATGGTGTTGGGAGATGATGGAAAGACAGTAGGAGAAGGACATAGCCGCGTAAACATAAACCTTCCCGGACACCAGGAACAATTATTAGAAGCAGTTGCTTCTACGGGGAAACCTATTGTATTATTGTTGGTAAATGGACGTCCGCTTTCTATCAACTGGGCGGCAGAGCACGTACCCGCTATAGTAGAAACCTGGTACCTTGGCGAAACTACCGGAACTGCTATTGCTGATGTTTTATTTGGTAAATATAATCCGGGTGGGAAACTGGCTATTCCATTTCCAAAATCGGCAGGACAAGCCATTCTTTCTTTCCCAATGAAACCTGGTGATGAAGGAGAGGGGCAGGCAAGAGTAAAAGGATTTTTATATCCGTTCGGCTATGGGCTAAGCTATACTACTTTTCAATATTCCAATTTGAAAGTATCACCATTGAAACCAAAAACCGGGAGTAACCTTAGTGTAACCTTTACCGTTACCAATACTGGAAAAATAAAAGGTGACGATGTTCCTCAACTTTATATCCATGATGAACTCAGTAGTGTAACTACTTATGTAAAAAAACTCAGGGGTTTTACCCGGGTTACGCTCAATCCCGGTGAATCACGAAATATTACTTTTGAAATAACTCCTCACGATCTTGGATTATATGACCGCGAAATGAAATTTACAGAAGAGCCAGGGTGGTTCTCAGCAATGATTGGTAGCTCATCAGAAGATATTCAATTAAGAGAAAGATTTGAAGTGGTAAAGAAATAAACAATACTGAACAAAATTTTTTTGATCTGAAATAAAATAAGAATCTGCGATATTTCTTTATTTACTGTTCATAATTTTTTCAATCAATATGCAACATCTTTATAAAAATAAAATGTTTACTCATTCACCAAATAGAAAATCATTATGCAATAAATAATATCATTTTTTTGTAAACTTTTCAATTTTGTTTCATAGTTAACAAAATAGATTGTTTTTATTATTCATCCATAATTATCTTTGACACAACATTCTTTCACATTTAAAACCATATAATTCATGAAAAATTTTCTATTAGCGCTTCTTGCTTTGCCTCTTTTCTTTATTTCCTGCGTGAGCACCAAAAAGTTTAAAGCCGCAAAAGCTGATTATGCTCAATTGCAGCAAAAGTACAACACCGATCTTAGCGGCTGTAATGATGCCAAAGCTCAGTTGGCACAACAAAAGGCTGCTCTTGATGCTCAGAACGCTGCGCTTAATAAGCGTATTGCAGATCAGGATCAACAAATTGATTTCCTCAAAAAAAATAATACTGCGGCTCTTCAGCAGCTACAGGATTTGTCTGTTGTATCCGCATCTCAGGCAGAAAGCATTAAGAAATCATTAGATAATTTAGGCTCAAAAGATGCCTACATCCAAACCCTGCAGCAGTCTTTGGCACATAAAGATTCGCTTAACATGGCTTTGGTGATGAACCTCAAAGGCGCCATTGGCAATCTTGATGATAAGGACATTAATATTAAAGTAGATAAAGGAGTTGTTTATATTGATATTTCAGACAAACTTCTCTTTAATAGTGGCAGGTATGAAGTGACTAAAAAGGCAAGAGAAGTGCTTGGGAAAGTAGCCCAGGTGTTAAAGAACCAACCTGATATTGAATTTATGGTAGAAGGCAATACAGATAATGTTCCTTACAGAAGTGGTGTATTACTCGACAATTGGGACCTCAGCGTAAAAAGAGCTACCTCAGTGGTGAGGATTCTTCAAAAGCAATATGGTCTTGATCCTGCAAAAATTGTTGCAGCAGGCCGCGGTGAATATCATCCGGTAACAGATAACAGTACTGCAGCAGATCGCGCATTAAATCGCAGAACAAGAATCGTTATTCTGCCACAATTGGACCAGTTCTTTAAATTACTTGAAACCAAGAAATAAAATTGATTGTAATTGAAAATAATAACCTTCTTTTTTACTAAGTAGTATAAAATAGCTGGTAAATTTTTTCGCGGACTCCTGGTGGTTAGGGTTTTTAGCAAAGTTCATTGAGAGCGATTTCGATGAACTTTTTTTATTTAATGAATTAAACAAAAGGTTTTCATTAAAAGTGAATTTATGATACTTCCAACAGGGTTTTTACTTATACTGAGCAAGGAATAAAACCATGAATGGAATAGCTTGTAAAACCAAGAAGTTTACCTATTAAAAAATTATATTGCCGCGGGTTTCAATTGCGGATTTCAATTGCCACGGGTTTCAACCCGTGGATAATGAAATATCTTCAAAGGCTTTAGCCAAAGTCTATTGATTCTTTACAAGTACATAATAGCCTTTTAGCTTTTGGCTAAAGCCTGGAACCAAAACCACAAATCCACTAACTAAAGTTAGTGGCAATTGACATACTGATACAAAGGACAAAATCATGAATCATTTAGCTTGGAAATTCACTAATTTACCCCTTGCAAACTATAAACAGGAATCTAAATTATTTGTTCTTTTACTCCGTATTATACTGTGGACTGGATAAATTTGTGTAACAAATTTAACCTGCCTGCCGGCTAAGGCAGGTTCGTGTTAATCCGTGTAACCTGTCTGCCGACAAAGGCAGGTTCGTGGCTGAAGACATTTGAGCTTTAGCTCAAATTAAAATCATAACACATTTCCATCCGGAGGGCGGTATAATTATTTGAAACCGGCTATCACTTTTGGGGAAAGTTGGTGAACTGCTCTGATTGAATTCAGTTTTTAAAGATATTTCCGGAAGCGTAGCGTTCTTCAATCCCAATCAAAGTGACAACCTCTCTGTTTAGTTTCCATTATTTGGAGATGGGTTTTCATTCAATCCGAATGTCCTCTTAGAATATTAAGAAAGGAAAAAATAAAACTCAACTATTAAGAAAATAAAGTTAGTGATAGCGATCCACTTTGGTAAGTAAAATGATTTCCGTAGAAGTATAGTTATCAGATAAACCAGGCACATCAAAAGGTTAATAAAAATGGCGGAAAATCCTAAAATAATAATCAGGTCTTTTAAAAACGGTATTGATAATACGATGTCCCTGCTCACAGTTACGGGTTTCCTGGCTTCCCGCCAACTAAAAAATATAAAAAACAGAAAAGAGATATTGCAAATAAAAGTAAACCTGGAAAAGAAAGAAATTAATTTCATTAAATAAATATTTTGGAAATACTCCCACCAAAATAATATTAATTTGCCGAATAATTATTTTTTTAAATGGCAGATGTATTGAGCATTGTTACTTACAAAATTTTACCTCCAAAATTAGGAGGTCAAAAAGGTATTGCTCTTTTTAATCAATATTTTTCTAAGGAAGTAAATCTCCATTGCTTTACCATAAAAGATAATGATCCTTCCTTAGCTTCTTATAAAGTTTTTAATCTGTTAAGCAATCATAGTTCACGTTACTTCAATATTTTTTATTTTGGCCTGATAAAAAAAATTATCAGGGAAAATAACATCAAATATATTATTTGCGAACATCCGTATTATGGATGGATGGCTCTTTTGCTAAAATATTTTTGCAAAGTAAAACTCATAGTACATTCACACAACATAGAGGCGGAGAGGTTTAAGACGTTAGGAAAGTGGTGGTGGAAAATATTATCCCGCTATGAAAAATTCATTCACCGCAAAGCGGATTTTACTTTTTGCATAACACAACGGGACAGGGAATATTTTTATACTCATTATAAAATCTCTTACGAAAAGTCTGCTGTGATCACTTATGGAATTTCGTGGAATAAAATTCCAACAAATAGTGAGAGATCTGAAGCAAAAGGCCAATTACTGAAAAAATATTCCTTATCGCCTGAAACGCATTTATTTCTTTTCAACGGCACACTTGATTATCTGCCCAATTATAGTGCGGTAAAAAATATTCTTGAAAACATAAATCCCATATTTATCAAAAAAAATATTCTTTACAAAATAATAATTTGTGGCAAAGCGCTTCCTGAAGAAATGAATGAATTAAAAAATTATTCAGAACAGAATATTATATATGCCGGATTTGTTGATGATATTTCTGTTTACTTTAAAGGAGTTGATGTTTTCATAAATCCGGTAACCGATGGTGGTGGCATTAAAACTAAATTGGTGGAATCTTTAGGATATAACCTAAATGTGGTTTCTACTTTCAATGGCGCTATCGGAGTTGATGAAAATATTTGCAACGGAAAATTACTTCTATGTGAAAATAATGACTGGCAAGGCTTTGCTGATAAAATGGAAATTGCAATAAGCCTCGAACAAAATATTTCCGCTGAGTTTTTTGAACATTTTTACTGGGGAAATATTGCAGCAAAAGCTGCCGGTGCCATAGTGAATTTATAGAATTGAAATATCAACTATTTGCTTATTTACTGTATTCTTAAGAACCCTATCGCTCCGGAAGGAGCAGGAGGCATCTATTCCATAGTCTGTACCACATGTGCTAATCTTCCGTCTTTGGTCATGCCTTCTATTACCACCCTGAATGCATTGGTTATATCATTATTAAAAAATGTAAGAAGAACTTTACTTTTCCCCGGGGACGTTGTCACAGAAGGATTCCAATAGAGTGTAGTGCGGAGATCTTTCTTCTCATTATCTTCACTGAAAGATTCATAATTAGGAGAATAGAATTGGCGGATAGCAGTGTAACCACTTACCGAATTATTGGATAGTCCCTTGCCTGGTTCCTGTTTTACATCGTCACCTCTGCGTGTATATATCGCGATTGCACCACCGCTTCCTCCGCCAATACCACCCATAAATGGTGGCGGAAACACCTTTAGATAAGCAACATCAGAAACAGGAATTGATTGAACCATGTCTGGCTGTGTGGAAACTTCATCTACATACAGTTGCGGAGTACCTCCCCGCCAGGAAAGAGTTGGTGGATTACTGGTTGTATTGATTTGCAAACCAGCCACTTTTCCCTGCAGATATTGAAATATATCCAGGGATGATAAGGCAAAAGGATCGTTTAACAAATCAAATTCACGCGCATCTCCCCCGGAGAATAATCCTGATGTATATTTTTTATCCATCTCAGCCAGGGTATTTTTCGGGTTTGCTTTTACAGTTACTGTTGCTAAAACTTTTTCTTTTAAAAATTTTAATTCACGTTCCTGTGCTTCGCTTAACTGAAGATGATATTTATTCCCTGTTGTGTCTGAAAGGTGATTATAATAAAACCCGGTTGCTTTCGCATTATTTGAAAATGGCGGAAGCCTTCCAGGCATGAATTGTACAGAAATATCACTTCTTCCTTTGGCTTTTGCAAGCTGGTAATAAATACGTGCCGTATCAAAAAGGATGAGATCCGGATCGTCAAAACTTCCATTATCCTCTAAAGGAGTTGTATAAACTTGCGTGCCTGATTTTTTTTGAGTTACCATTAAAATAATAGAGCCGGCCTGGCGCAACTCTGAAGGTGTAGCGCCATAAATTTTTCCGGACAATGAAAGATAAGAAGTATCTCTCTTGTATTTAATTACAGGATATTCTCCTTTTACTACTTTCTCCCAATCAAACCTGCGCCAGCCATGAGTAAGCATTACAAGGTCTAACTGCTGCATAATAGAATCGCTGTTATTGATAAAATAATATGCAGGATTATTTACTTTACCTTTTAATTCACCCGTTAGCAACAAATGCGAAATGATATTATCCGAAGTATCATAGTCTATCCCCAGATCAGTAACAGATACAGATAAATTAGACGAAAGGCTATCAGGAACTGAAATCTCAATTATATCTTTTGCCCGTTTATTTAGTCCCCAATGCTGTACGGTCATTTCGGGATAAAAATAATATTCTTCATTATTGATGTATGTAATCCGCTCTGCCAGCGGTTTCCATTGTTCATCAAATACGGTAATAGTTAATATGCCGCTGGGTAAAGATTCTGTTGGAATAATACCTTCTGCCAAACGATCTTTTAATTCTTTGGTAATATTAAAAACCGGCTGTTGATACATGGTACCAATGATATGCAAACTTTTCAAACCGGCTGATTGGGGAGATGTACTAACGTAAAAGTTACGCTTTGTTCCTGAAATAGTTACCTGTAGTGAAACGCCGGAGTCTTTTATGGAAGGTAGTTTGGTAACATGTTGTACTCCTTTGTCGTCTTCCCAAGTTGCGGTAAAAGTTTCTCCTTGCTGAGGCTTGATAAAAAAATAACCCATTCCATCATGAATAATTTTGAGATGGTCAATTACTGCCCCTTTATTATCTTTAATAACTCCCTTTATTTGTAAAGGCCTTCCATATTGGTCATTCGCCATAAACGCGATTTTGTTAGTAACACCTTCAATGGCATCTCCGCCTTCAGGAAAAAAGGTCAACTCAGGAATAATAGTATTTTTTGAAGATGAAGATTTATTTACATTGGAAAGCACTTTGAGGTCTTTATTATACAAAAAAGCAGAATCAAAATTGAGCATCCATTTTGTATAAGATTTTACATGAATAAAGTGTCCGGTGTAGTCTTCAGGAATTTGAAACTGGCCAAAGGCCGTACCGTCAACCACAGGACTTAAACTGTGTAACAATAATTTCCCATTGTCATCTGTCCAGTCCACATACACGGTTTTACTGCCATCATCCGGAAAAATTGCCTGCATCATGTATATCTTATACCACACGGTTTCGCCAGGCGCATAGGTTGATTTATCATAATGTAAATAAACTCTTTCCTGTGAATAATTATTGGAATAATTGGCTAAAGTGGCATTGATGTTTTGCGCACCTGCATAAATAATAGAAATAAAAAAAACGAAAACTGCTGAAATCAGTTGCTTCATTATGGAAGAAGATTTTTGTTTTAAAATGAAGGGTGTAAATTAATATAAGAATAAAATTTATCCAAAGACAAAGATAGATTTAACAATAGTAAATTATGTAGATTAAAAAAACGGGATTAAAACTAATTTTGTCGGATGTGGTCGGTGAGGACACCAGCCACGGCGCCCCTTCAGTTGGTGTCCTCACCAACCGGCGACAACTCGGAATGCGCCCATTTAGCAATAGTAAATTATGGAAACTAAAATGCCGGGATTAAACCCTATTTTGATTTTGACATTTTTTGTATTTAGAATTTAAAAATAGATATTTGAAAAACTTTCATTTTTTATTTCATAAGTATGAATGAGGCGGCTTTTATTGAAGACGTGATCTCTTAATTGGACGACATAATTGATTGGAGTGTGTCTAATAAAAGCCGTGGATTTTGTGTCAATTTTATTTTGAAAACATAAATGATATAATTTCGCAAAAAAAAATATGGCCTTTAAAAAAGTAACTGAGCAACCATCTAAATACCGCCATCTTGAAAAAATGCATGTAGGACAAATTATTAAAAACATTAACAGGGAAGATTTTTGTGTTGCAGGTGCAGTTGAAAAAGCATTAGATCAGATAGAAGAATTAATAAAAGCAGTATCAGAAAAAATGAAAGGAGGAGGCCGCCTTTTTTATATTGGTGCAGGTACCAGTGGAAGGTTGGGAATTCTTGATGCCAGCGAATGTGTGCCTACTTATGGAGTGCCAAAAGGTTTGGTGATTGGCATTATTGCAGGTGGTGAAAAAGCAATTGTTGACGCAGTTGAAAATGCGGAAGATAATACAACGCAGGGCTGGAAAGATTTAAAGGCACACCATATCACGGAAGCCGATGTAGTGGTGGGTATTGCTTCCAGCGGCACCACTCCTTATGTGATCAGTGCATTGCAGAAATGTAAAGAAAATAAAATTGTTACCGGAAGCATTGCCTGTAATCCGGAATCTCCTATAAGTTCTGTTTCAGATTTCCCTGTAGAAGTAATTGTAGGGCCTGAATTTATAACCGGGAGTACCAGAATGAAAAGCGGTACTGCTCAAAAAATGGTGCTGAATATGATTTCTACCACTGCAATGATACAATTAGGAAGAGTGGAAGATAATAAAATGGTGAACATGCAATTAACCAATCAGAAGATTGTAAATAGAGGCACCCGTATGCTTATGGAAAAAACAGGAATAAAAGATGAAGCTACCGCACAAGCTCTGTTGCTTAAGTACGATAGCGTAAAAAAAGCTATCGAACATTATAAATAAGTTCTTAGTTTTTAGTTCGGATTTTGTTCGGAATTAAAGTAATGTTCAGTAAACAAACCTACCTGACCGCAGACTTTTAACTCCTGCTTGCCTACTCACCGTAAAATACACCTGATATTTCCAACATTTTCTTTATGCCTAAGATATGATTTTGATCGTTTCATATTTCTCATTCGCCGTTCCTGGTTTCCTTTTTCTATTTGGCTGCCATTCTTATTCTTGCGAAATTGCAACTCATAATAACTTAATACCATGAGAAGAAATTTTATAATTTTCAGCCTTTCGGGGATTATAATTTTCGGTACAGCGGGATGGTTCCTTTGGAATGGATTCTGGTGGCTATTGGGAGTTTTTCTCATCTTCACATTCATAGGCCTTGTGGATATGACTCAAACAAGACATACTATCTGGCGAAACTTCCCTGTTTTAG
>DASSHD010000289.1:0-3278 GCA_035693085.1 Hanamia sp.
AAGTTACATTGATACGATGCGCAAAAACGGCTACTCTATTATGGATGCCATTGGCTTAGCTATGTCTGGAAAACCTATCATCCCTTTCCATCCTGCTTTGCAAGGTTATCCACATTCTGATTAACCTGAATAGTTACAAAATAAATATGAAAAAAAATACGATCCGCAATCTGGTGTTTTTGGTTTTTGTGATTATAGTCGCATCCTGCAAAAAAGATGCTACTTCATCGGATAATGATTCTTATGTAAAATTTAAATTAAATGGTAACTGGGTTACATACAAAGGATTGGGAGAACTGGGCCCTGATCTTGGCGATGCGTCTAAAACTGATTTAGGTGTCAACGGATATAGTGATGATAAAAAAAGTTCTTTTAGTATTTCCATTCAAATTGACGGATCCGATTTCAAAACCGGAACTTATTCAAGTGATCAGTATCTTCAATATTATATGATAGTGGACTTCACGTCAAATCCTGATCCTTCCACTGCTAAATATTATGAAATAAGCGATGCTATTGATAATAATCCATCTAAATACATTGTAAATATCACTTCAATAACACCCACTCAAATTAAGGGAACATTTACCGGCAATTATTTATATGATAGTTTCCATGATGATAATGATCCGGATGGTGGTATTGTTTATATTACCGAAGGACAATTCCAGGTAAAAAGAGTGAGGTAAAAAGTTTTTTTATAATTATACCAGGTATTAAAATTTCCCAAAAATCCATTTAAACCCGAATGCCGTAGCAATTCCCACGATAGCCGTGCCCACCCACAAAACCGAAAAGCCAAAATGCTCTGCCACAAAAGTGCCTATCAATGGTGAAAACACAAATGCGGTAGAAAATGAAAGCGCATTCAGGCCCATGTAAGCTCCCTTCCTGTCTGTTGAACCGCGTTGAACCGTAACCGTTGCTATAAATGGCATCGCAAAAATCTCTGACAAGCTCATAATAAACATCGCCAGAAATAAAACCCACATACCGGAAGGAATTAACAAAATCAAAAAAGAAATGGCGCCCAGAAATACACCCAGCGTAATTACACTTGTTGAGCGCATCCTTCTTTCTGCAATCTGCACTATCAGCATTTCAAAAACAAATACTATCAGCCCGTTCGATGCCAATACCAATCCTATATTTTCTTCACTGAGGTGATGAACCTTTCTATAAAAAAGAGGCAAAGTATTCAACAACTGAAAAAAGCAGATGCCATACAAGCAACAAAACAAACTATAGAACAGGAAAGGTTTGTCCTTCCACGGAGATATACCGGTCTTTATTTTCTTTTCATTCTTTGAATGATTTAAAAGTTCCCTGTTTTTATTGACCGGAAGATTTTTAAAATAAAAATAAAAGAGTAGCCCCGCCAATAAAGCCGTGAGTCCATTTCCATAAAATAATAACTTAAAGGATATGGCAGCTAATATACCGCCCAATGCCGGCCCTATAGAAAATCCCAGGTTAATTGCCATTCTATTGAGCGAAAAAGAACGGGTAATATTTTCCGGCCTTGCATACACGCTTATTGAAACAGCGTTCGCAGGCCTGAAAGTTTCGGTTATTGTGCTTAATACAAAAACACCAATTGCCAGACTCCATACTTCTTTAAACAGGGATAATAAAAAGAAAACCGGTACCGACAAAATGATACTGGTCAATTGTACTTTGAAGTGTCCTGCTTTATCTGTAAGCCAACCACCCAAAGTAGAACCGGTCATTGCACCCAATCCAAAACAACTCAATACCACTCCGGTTTGTGAAAGAGTGAATTTAAGTTCCGAAACCATATAGACTCCCAGAAATGGCAATACCATAGCGCCAATTCTATTAATCAACATTACTGCTGACAACATCCATGATGGCCGGGATAAACCCCTGTAAGAATCTAAATAAATGCGGAAGTAACGCTTCATTCAACAATAGTATGCAAAAAAATGGTCAGGCCATTAAACTGCGAGAGAAAAAGATTCTACCTAAATTTACCCAATGAAAATCCTTGTTTACGGAGCGGGTGTTATCGGAAGTATTTATGCAGCTAAACTTTTTGATGCAAAAAATGATGTTACCCTTTTAGCACGTGGAAAACGTTATGAAAATTTACAACAAAACGGTTTAATCATCGGAAATAAGAATCTTAAATAAAAGTTGTTTTTACTGTCCTGGAATCAAACATAAAAAAATGAAACTTTGCGGCAACAATGAATACCTCATTATTAAATATTGAAATCATAAAACTTCAAAAGGATGATTTGCCTTTGTTTAAAAAGCTGATAAAATTATTTATCGAAGTGTTTGACTCGCCGGAGAAGGGCTTGCCTTCTGAAAAACATTTATCGAAGTTATTAACCAATCCTTATTTCCATGTATTTGTTGCAAGAATTGAAAACCATATAATCGCCGGAATGACAGCCTATGAGTTGATAAAATATTATTCCGAAAAAGCGGAACTTTATATTTATGATATCGCAGTAAAAGATAAATTTCAAAATAAGGGTATTGGTAAAAAATTAATTTCGCACATAAAAGAATATGCAGGTCAAAAGGGAATGGAATGCGTTTTTGTACAGGCCGAAGCAGAAGATGAACAGGCAATAAAATTTTATGAATCAGCTATTGGAAAAGGAATGAAAACAGAACACTTTACGATTGAGTTTGCTGATTGAAGCCACGCATTATTGAAGCAGTTGTAAAAATTATAAAAACATGTTTGAAAAAAAATCGTATTTTGAAATAAAAATTTATTATGCCCTTCGAAACAATAGACATTCAGGAAATATCAGGATTTCAATCTATCCAAATTCCTGATGATTTTAAGATTAATGATGACAAGGTTTATCTTAAAAAAGTAGGAAATGTTTTATATCTCATTCCATTTCATAATCCGTGGCAGAATTTGTTTGATAGTGTTAACGAATTCACGGAAGATTTTATGAATGAAAGGGAGCAACCAGAAAAACAAATCAGAGAATCCTTAGATTAATGAAGTATATACTTGATACCAATATTTGCATTTATATTATAAAACAAAAACCTATCCAGGTATTTAAAAAATTTAATAATTTACCATTAGGTGCTGTTGGCATTTCGGTAGTGACTTTTGCCGAACTACAATATGGAGTGACAAAGAGTGCTCAACCCGAAAAAAACCAATTGGCTTTGAATCAATTTTTGATTCCTTTAGAGATTGTGGATTTTGATGTAAATGCGGCACTAGTGTCATGTCAAATAGATAATGTCTGTTAAAATAACCTATCTTTACCATCCAA
>DASSHD010000290.1:0-8223 GCA_035693085.1 Hanamia sp.
TTGGTAATAATCAAATAATTTTTTTTAGATAAAAGCAAAATAAATTTTAATCAAAAGTATGCAGAATACAAAAGCCATACTATTCTTTCCCCAATTCTTTTCATTCCTCTATCAGAAAATAAAAATATATTATAGAAAAAATGAGTAGATGCTAATGGCTACGAAGCAATCTGTTAAATATGAAGTATGAGATTGATACGGCAAAATGATGATTTATATTCATCTTAAATTTTTTGGAACGTTCCCCGTACTAAACTTCCCCCTCACCCCGGGAGAGTGTGTGAGGCTACCATATTGAAATAAAGTTTTTCAGAAACACAAAACAGAAAATCATCTTATTTGTTCTTTTACTGTCACCATTTATAATAACAGTTTTACCCTATATATAAAAAAACGAAACCAAAGGCCTGATAGTTACCGGAAGTACTTTCTTATCTCACCCGGTTTTTATTCTCTATTTATTTTTAGAATAATGAAGTACTTTCATTGTCTAAAAATAAAATGCTTTGAAAATTCTTACTACATCTTTTTCAGCCTTGCTGGTTCTTATACCGGCTTTTTCTTTTAGCCAGGTTACGGATCGCATTAAACTGAACCAGGAAGGTTTTTATCCTAATGCGCCGAAAGTGGCAGTGGTAACAGGTGATACAACCAGTAACCAATTCTATGTTACTTCTACTAATTTAAGAGACACCATTTTTGCCGGAACATTAAGCGCTCAAAAACAATCAGCCTGGTCTTCTACGATAACAAGGATCGCGGATTTTTCACCTGTGGTAAAGAAAGGTAGCTTTGTGGTTTGTGTGCCGGGTGTAGGTAACTCTTATGTTTTCAGCATTAGCAATGATGTGAACAGGAACGCGGCAAGAGCAGTATTGAAAGGATTTTACTACCAGCGCGCTTCCATGCCTTTATTGGAAAAATACGCAGGAAGATGGCACCGCTCTGCAGGCCATCCCGATACAAAAGTTTACATTCATCCTTCTGCAGCTTCAGCCGCCCGGCCCGCAGGCACTGTGATCTCAACACCCGGAGGTTGGTACGATGCGGGCGATTACAATAAATATATTGTGAATTCAGGAATAACAATGGGCACTTTATTATCCGCTTATGAAGATTTTCCGGCTTATTATAAAAATTTAAAAACCAATATTCCCGAAAGTGGGGACAACGTTCCTGATATTTTGGATGAAGCGATTTATAACCTTCGCTGGATGTTAAGTATGCAGGATCCCAATGATGGCGGCGTTTATAACAAGTGCACCAACGCCGCTTTTGATGGAATGGTAATGCCGGGCGTTACTCAGGCAAAAAGATATGTAGTGCAAAAAGGCACGGCTGCTACATTGGATTTTGCGGCTGTAACGGCGCAGGCTAGCCGCATACTTGCTAAATTCAAAAAAGAATTGCCGGGGCTGTCCGACAGTTGCCTTGCTGCTTCCAAAAAAGCGTGGGCATGGGCTTTACAAAATCCAAACCTTGCTTACAATCAATATGAGATCAATAAAAAGTTTGAACCTAAAATTACCACCGGCGGTTACGGGGATTTTCATTTTGGGGATGAATGGATGTGGAGTGCCACGGAACTTTTTATCACTACAAGAGACAAGAAATATTATGATACGATAGAAACTCATTTGAAAGATGAAGTGCCGCTACCCAGTTGGAACAACGTAGGTATGCTGGCTTATTATTCTTTTCTGCGCTTCAGAAATCAATTGCCTTCTTTTGCAAAAAACACGCTTCAATTAATGAAACAAAAAATTTTGAGCATTGCAGATGGCTATATTCAGCATGTGGCTGTCAATGCATTTGAAACTATTATGGGTCAAAGTATAAGGGATTTTAGCTGGGGCAGCAACAGTAATGCAGCCAACCAGGGAATTTTGTTGATCAATGCTTACCTGCTGACGCATGATAAAAAATATGTGGATTATGCATTAACCAACCTGGATTATATACTTGGAAGAAATGCAACAGGATATTGTTTTGTTACCGGCATAGGAAGTAAATCAACCATGAATCCGCATCACCACCAATCTGTTTCAGACGGTGTTACCGATCCTGTGCCCGGGCTGATGGCCGGTGGACCAAATCCCGGCATGCAGGACCATTGCCACTATGATTTTACAGAACCTGAAACGGCTTATGCAGATATTTCCTGCGCGTATGCATCGAATGAAATTGCGATCAACTGGAACTCGCCGATGGTTTATTTATCCAATGCGATAGAAGCTTTGCAGGGCACGGTTGGTTATTCGGCAAAATAAAAATCCCTGGGCGCACTACGAAAAGTAATATTTCAACCACAAAGAAGGCAAAAGGCCCAAAGGGGATATTTTCCGTGGTTCGTGTCCCCTTACCATGAGAAATAGAATTCTAAAAAATAACCAAACTACAAATTTTATTTCAAATCTTCGATTAAAATATTCTTGAATTTCTCTAAATCAAGACCAAAGACTATTTTGACTACCCTGTAAAGAGAACCGTCTTGTTTCATAGACTTGTTATATCCCTTTTCAATCCCTGCTACTGTTGGCGTCCCCGCCAACAGCGTTTTCAAATCAGATTTCTTATGTTCATAAAATATAACTTTCTTAAAAATATTTTCTATTTTTAAGAATGCTTCAAAATTATCACACCGAATTTTTAACCGGAACAATTTTTAAATGGAATCATCTATTAAAAGAAGATACTTATAAACAGATTGTTGTTGATTCGTTTCAATGGCTGGTAAAAGAAAGGAAATGTATCATCAATGCTTTTGTCATAATGCCCAATCATTTTCATCTGATTTGGAAAATATCAGACAGTTTTGAGAGGAAAAATGTGCAGGGTGCTTTGTTTAGTTTTACGGCTCATGAATTCAAAAAGAAATTAAAGAAATATGATGTTGAACTTTTAGAAAATCATTTCGTTAATAAGACAGATAGAAACTTTCAATTTTGGGAAAGAGAGCCCATGGTCAAAGAATGTTGGACAAAAAATTTTTTCCGGCAGAAACTAAATTACACACATTTTAATCCTTGCCAGCCACATTGGAATCTGGCTGATGTGCCTGAAAATTATAAATATTCATCTGCAAAGTTTTATGAGACAGGAATTAAAAGCTTTGAGTTTCTTACCCACTTCAATGATTTTTAGAGGTGGGACATGGAAAGAAGGGCTGCTGGCGGGGATACCAACAGCATCAGTATCTGTTTATTAAGAAGATTAAATAGCATCGCAAAATAAAATTCTGCATTATTTACTTGTTTACTGTCGCCTAAAAAAAATTGGAATTCCAAAAATCTATCAAAGCAAAAAATTGAATTTCAATCCATCAATTACAACTTTATTAAATTGTTAAACATCAGAACTATAGGGGATTCTGGAAAGAAGGGCTGTTGGCGGGGACGCCAACAGCAGCAGGAAATAACCAAACAACAAATTTTATTTCAAATCTTCGATTAAAACATTCTTGAATTTCTCTAAATCAAGACCAAAGACTATTTTGACTACTCGGTAAAGAGAACCGTTTTGTTTCATAGACTTGTTATATCCCTTTTCGATCATTTCCTTCTTTGTACACCCGGCAACCAGATAGAGTTTTATTTCATCTTTCTTCAAATGTTTTTCAAAATCAGACTGTAAATATTTTTCCGAAGCAAAAGGAATAAACTCATAAAGCGGCCTTATAAAAAAATCAGCAAAGGCTTCTCCCTGCTTTGCCAAAGAAGAATAAGGGCCAATAATATCAAATTGCTCAATAGCATTTTTCAGGCTTCGGTCCCGGGCTATGGATGAGCGGGATTCCACTTTGTATTCCTTAGCCGCATTAACTGATTGAATAATTATATCATACTCATTTGCCGGACTTTTAAATCCGTCCGTCCTTACATCATCATAGCGAATCACTTTCCAATGCCTCGATAAATCAGCATTCGAAATTATTTCACTCAAATATTCATGTGCAAATATTTCAGCTAAAATACCCATCAGTTGCATTTGATATTTTAGTTCGGGACTCCTGTATTTTCCTGCCTGTGAAGCATCCATAGTGAATTGCGATTTCATTTTCGCCTGCGAAACAGCCTTTGCATAAAGTGCGCTATTGAAATCAATATTTGCCTTTGCAATTTTCCATTTCATACCGTTGCAAAGTGTAAGGTTATAGTAAATGAAATGGCTCATAAAAAAGTTTATTTACATTATTATTTACTTCTGCCTGGATTTTGATGTAACGAGTGATTCAGATTTTGCCTGCCTGTCTTTTACATATTTATCCGCCACCCTGTATAATTCTTCAACGTCTTTTGCATTGAGACCCAGTTCCTCGAAAATAATTGTATCCAATTTCTTTTTGTCTGTTTTTAATATTTCTTCGTGTATGCTTCCTTGTTCCCTGCTTTTCAGACTTGAATAAATGGTCATCAGTTCTCTTTTTCTTGATTTTAATAAAACAGGATTAATGACCAATGTTTGTTCCACTAAATTCACATCTACATCACTTAAAGTTTGACTGCCGGTTAACTGCCGGGCAAACAAATCCACAAAATATCTGAAAGTAATACTGTTCAGGATTAGAAAAATAGTGTCGGAATATTTTTGATATTCTTCCCGAACCCTGAAAACATAATTCACCTTGTCGCAATACACGTTACTTTCACGATTATCAATCAATCTGAATTTTTCTCCAATCTTGGAAGGGAAAATAAAATCACTTGCAAATGCTTTTGAAGTCAAATTGTACCAAATATCCCCATTCCGGCAACTTGGCCTTTTATCAATTTGAAATTGTTTTTGCTCTGCGGCTTCAATGTATTTAAAAATATTTTTTTTCTCTAGTTGATCTTTGGATTCGTTGCAAAGGATTACAAAATTTTTTAGTTTGGAAATATCTACATCCAGGTTCTTAGCTTCTCTTTGAGTTTTGAAAACAGGAACCATAAATTCTTTCTCAATCAGAAAATGTTTGTTTGTCATTTTAGAATAATACCATCCCAAATAATTCCATAGAGGCAAATGTTTCTTCTTATCAACACCGAAAGTTTTTTTATAAGTTACCTCATCAAGTTTCCTTGCCTTTTCAGTTTCATCTGCCAGATAGAAAAAATCATTGGCACCGGTTTTAATTCCATATTTCACTTCTATTATTTGTGAGAGCGGAATTAATCTATTCCCTGCTGTTGAAATTATTTTATTGAATATTTCCGGAGAACGCAGGAATCTCGCTCCCCAATGCCCGTTTTTATAAATACCATCAATCGTTGAATTCGATTCCAGTTGATGTTGATTTATTACATCAATTAATAAATTCTCGTTCCTGAAATTCTTTTTTGCGGATTCAATCTCACCTGCAAAATCATTTACCCGCTTAAATCTTTCTTTACTCCTACTCATTCCTATCAACTTTTCATATTCACAGAAAATTCTCACAAACTTTACATTATTCTTTATTCTCTCTTTACGATCCAAACATTTTTCGATGATAACGATAACTGTATTGATGGATGCAGTTTCAAAACTCCTTTTCTTTTGATAGTCAATTATTGCAATAATTTTAAAATGGTCCAAAAAAAATTTTTGCAACCCGGTACCGAAAGAAATATCTAACCAAGATGCCGAAATAACGTAGCCCAATCGCCCACCCTCTTTTAAAAAAGCTGCTGTGTGCATCAAATAATAAACATACAAATCACTTTGCTGATTTATCTTTTTTAATCCAAATTCTTTTTTAGCCAAACCGTTCCACACTTCCTTGTTTTCAATCAATTCCTGTCTTATGTAAGGAGGATTTCCTATGCAGGCATCAAACAATGGAATCTGCATTTCAGCATTTTTCTTTTGAGAACTCCTCCCTGTACTACTTTTGTTTACACCCCAAAAAATATCGGCAGAGGTGTTGCCCGGTTCAACTTTTGAAAAATCTGCATGAACAATTTTAGTAGAATTCTTTCCGGCACTATTTCTTAAAAGAAATAAATTCATCCTTGAAAGGAAAGTTGGGAAAGAAGCAATTTCTACTCCACAAATTCTTACTAAAAGCTTTTGCTGCCTTAGCTTGTCCTGGTAATTTTTCATAAAGAAATTAGCCCTTACTAAAAAGGTACTTGCACCGCAGGCGCTATCCAAAATAGAACTTGTTGTATCCCTTACGCAAAATGCATTAACGATATCCACTTCATGAATATTTGTAAAATGTTGTCCGCTGTGCTGCTGTTCCTGATTGCCAACTAAATTATTATAGACAGCGCCAATTATATCTGCATTCAGCTCCTTGAAATTGATGTCTTTTATTTCCTCAATATTTCTTTTTATTGTAGGAATATATTTCCCATTAAGTTCGATTGGGTCAAGAACATTATCCTCGAAAAATATTCTAAAATCATTTTTCAATTTATTACTTAGTCTTTTCTTTACTCTTTCATTAAAAAGATTTTTGTCAACCCAAATTAATTCGGCTCCATCTTCGTCATGCGGAAGTGAGAAATAAAAAATAATTTTTAGGTAAAAAAGATAGTTTGCAAACAGGCAAATTTTGTAAACTTCCTCTTTTTCAAAGTTTACAATTTCATTGAAGATGTTTTGACCGTTTAAAAATTTCTTTAGTTCTTCTCTTAACTTCCTGTTTCTTTTTATTTTTTCATACATCGGCAATGCCATGGATGCAGTAGCCTCCAGGATATAACATGAAAGTTTGTTAATATAAAATTTATCAAGGCCATCCCGGTAAATTTCTTTCACACCGTGGATTAAATCGGAAAGTTCGGAAAGAAATAATTTTAATTTCGGAGAAATTTCCTTCTCATATTGATTAAGTAAAATTGAATTATCATCGGTTATAGTTGAAATAGGATAAATTTTCAGTTCACGTTTTTCAGCGGAGGTATTTGGATCAAAAGCTTTATAAATTACTAATTGCCGCGGTGTGGCTGTTACAAAAAATTTGCAATCATTTTTGACCGCTTTTGCCCTTGTATCCATTACCAAAATTTCATCTGTTGCATCCCATTTTGAATTTTCAAATTCAAAGTAAACCTTTTTATCAGAGTCCATACTTGAATTCAAAATTCCATTATTGATCTTTGCAAAATGAATTTCTTTCCCGTTATAAAGTATTTCATTTATAATTCTATAAAATTCAGTCTGAAAGGTTTCTTCTTTTTCCTGCATCGTAATTACTAGTAAAAGTTTTAAAATACTCTTTCTATTTTTCAAAATGAAAATACCGTTTATTTCCTTGTTTACTGTTTTAGGATATAACTTTTGAAAATAATCCTTCAAAATTTCCTTATTAATATCCCTTTTATGGATTTATCTTTCCATTTTAAAAACAAAAATATTTGTACAATTTTTGTAAACTTAAAATAACAATATTAAGCGCCACCATCAATGAAAATGTTTTTTAAAATCTCTATATGCTTTTTAATGTTATTTTTTATCTTCTTTCAGGAAACATCGGCTCAACTCTGCCAGGGCAGCCTCGGCGATCCTGTTGTGAACATTACTTTTGGTGCAGGCGCTAATCCAGGCCCTGCGCTTCCTGCCGGAACAACAAATTATACTTACGTTGCCAGTGGCTGTCCGGAAGATGGACAATATACTATTACCAATTCTATTACTGATTGTTTTGGCGGCACCTGGTATCCTGCCAAAGATCATACACCGGGAGTACCCAATGGATACATGATGGCAGTAAATGCTTCTTATAATCCTGGAGATTTTTATGTAACAAAAGTGGATGGCCTTTGTCCGAATACAACTTATGAATTTGCAGCCTGGATATTTAATCTTCTCACAACTTATGCATGCAATGATGCGGGCATTAAACCCAATATTACTTTTAATATTGAAACCGATTCAGGTACCGTTTTGGGAACTTATTCTACAGGCGATATCCCTGAAAACCTGGGCTGGAAACAATATGGATTATTTTTTTCAACCACCATCGGCGAAAGTTCTGTCATATTAAGAATGACCAATAATGCTCCCGGCGGATGTGGAAACGATATTTTACTTGATGATATCACATTCCGTGCATGCGGCCCCTTGGTCACGGCGAATATAAACGGCTCTCTTGATTCGGTAGATGTTTGCACTGGAGATAATTCAATATTTACAATTCAGGCCGATGTTTCTGCAGGCTATTCTGACCCGGCTTTTCAATGGCAGGTAAGCACCGACAGCGGCGCTTCCTATACAAATCTTATTGGCGATACCAGCAAAATATTTGTGAGGCCT
>DASSHD010000291.1:0-7610 GCA_035693085.1 Hanamia sp.
AATTCCGTCTGCTCCGATTGTGATCAAAAACGACCCGACTTTACTTTTTACTAACGCGGGAATGAATCAGTTCAAAGAATATTTTCTGGGTAATAAACCTGCACCGTATTCGCGCGTGGCTGATACGCAAAAATGCCTTCGCGTAAGTGGTAAGCATAATGATCTTGAAGAAGTAGGTGTGGATACCTACCATCATACCATGTTTGAAATGCTGGGAAACTGGAGTTTTGGGAATGCAACGGTTGAACCAAAGCCTTATTTTAAAAAGGAAGCGATTGCATGGAGCTGGGAATTACTTACAAATATTTACAAGATTCCGGTTGAAAATTTATACGTTTCCGTTTTTGAAGGCGATGAAAAAGAAGGTCTGCCACGCGATGATGAATCATTGAATTTCTGGAAAGAACATGTGTCTGAAGACCGGATTATTTTTGGAAATAAAAAAGATAATTTCTGGGAAATGGGCGATACGGGGCCATGCGGGCCGTGTACTGAAATTCATGTGGATTGCAGAAGCGAAGAAGAAAAAAAATTGATTTCTGGAAAAGAATTGGTGAATAAAGATAATCCGCAGGTGATTGAGATTTGGAATGTAGTGTTCATTCAATACAACCGTAAAAAAGATGGTTCGTTAGAATTATTACCGGCAAAACATGTAGATACCGGGATGGGTTTTGAAAGATTAGTAAGGGTTTTGCAGAATGCAAAAAGTAATTATGATACGGATATTTTTACCGGGACAATTGCAGAGATTGAAAAAATATCGGGAAAAAAATACGATTATTCTGATTCAAAAGAAGCGGTAGCTTTTCGTGTAATTGCTGATCATATTCGCGCAATTGCTTTCCCGATTACGGATGGACAATTACCTTCCAATACCGGCGCGGGCTATGTGATTCGTAGAATTTTAAGAAGGGCGGTCCGATATTATTATTCTTATCTCGATGTGAAAGAACCGTTGCTTTATAAATTAGTTCCTGTAATATCAGCACAGTTTAAAAATGTATTTCCTGAGTTGGATAAGCAAAAAGGTTTTGTGGCAAAAGTGATTCATGAGGAAGAAGAGTCATTTTTGCGAACCTTGGCAAACGGATTAATTAAAGTAGAAATGTTTATGTCTTTAGAGGGTACAAAATTGATTTATGAAGGAAAAACGAAAGAAGCACTCATATTACCAGGAAAAATTGCATTTGAGCTTTATGATACTTTTGGTTTCCCCTTAGACCTTACAAAATTAATTGCAGCTGAAAGAGGATTATCGGTTGATGAATCCGGTTTCGAAAAGGAAATGCAGCAACAGAAAAATCGTAGCCGTGCAGCATCCATTGTTGATACAGAAGACTGGATAGTGTTACATGAAAATGGTTCTTCAAAGTTTGTTGGCTATAATTTATTAGAAACCCAAAGTAAAGTTGTCAAATACCGAAAAACAAAATCAAAAGGAAAAGAATCGTTTCAGATTGTTTTGGATACCACTCCTTTTTATGCTGAAAGCGGCGGCCAGGTGGGAGATACAGGTGTTTTGATTTTTGATGAAGAAAAAATTTTCGTAATGAACACCAAAAAAGAAAACGAACTGATTCTTCATTTTACCGAAAAACTTCCTGCAAATATTGAGGCAGACGTTGTAGCGAAAGTGGATGGAGATAAGAGAAAGAAAACAGCCGTTCATCATAGTGCTACTCATTTAATGCATGCTGCTTTACGTAAAGTTTTAGGAACGCATGTGCAACAAAAAGGAAGTTTGGTGAATGAAGATTACCTGCGTTTTGATTTTTCTCATTTCAGTAAAATGACCAACGAAGAAATCGTTAAAGTAGAATCCATCGTCAATCAAAAAATAAGAGAAAATATTCCTGTGGTAATAAAAGAAATGCCAAAGGCCGAAGCATTGAAAACCGGGGCGATGGCTTTGTTTGGAGAAAAGTACGGTGATGTGGTGCGTGTCGTAGTTATGAATCCGGAATATTCAATTGAATTATGCGGAGGAACACACGTAGGCAATACGGGAGAATTGGGAATCTTTAAAATTATCAATGAAACTGCTGTTGGCGCAGGTTTAAGAAGAATAGAAGCGGTAAGTGGAAAAGCAGCCGAAGAATTTATTAATAATGAATTGGAAGAATTACGTTCAGTAAAAGAACAATTAAAAAATCCGAAAGACACTGTGAAAGCGTTGGAATCACTTTTATCAGAAAAAGAAAAACTAACCAAAGAGGTGAACCATTTGGAATCACAAATACTTCATGCAGTAAACGAACAAATAAGTAAGAATTCTGTTTTAATAAACGGTATAAATTTTATTGGAGAAGTAGTTCCTGTTTCTAAGGCAGATTCTTTAAAAAAACTTGCTTTACTGTTAAAAGAGAATTTAAGCAATTTTCTAATTGTTTTATGTGCCGATATTGACGGGAAAGCAAATGTGATGGTAACGATTGATGAAAATTTAGTTTCTTCAGGAAATTTAGATGCGGTTAAGATTATTAAAGAAAATGTATCACCCCTGATAAAAGGCGGCGGCGGCGGACAAAAGACTTTTGCTTTAGCAGGCGGACAAGACGTTTCAAAATTCAAAGAAGTGATTGCGAAAATAAAATCGTTGATATAAAACAAATTTAGAAGATCGAAAAATTTTAAAATGCCAAAAATCTGTAAAGAATAGAAATTGAACCATTTTAATAAGGAAAAATTAAATACCTTAATCATTCAATAAACAGAACGACAATGAAAGTCATTAAAGGGAACTTTTCAGATGAAAACAAAAAGCATAAAAATTCATTGGAGAAAAAAAATCGGGATATTCCGGAAATTACAGATGAAGACGGCAACTATTCTGTCATGCTGCTCGATTTGATAAAGCCTTATATGAATGCGAATCCTACTGCGGAGGAGTTGGATGAAATGGTTGACCTTGGGATCACTGCTTGGAATTTTTCGATTCCAAAATCATTAGGAATTCCAAGGAATAATGATAGGTTAAAATCCTTAGCGGCGGAAGCAGGGTTAAGCAAAAAACAGGTAGAGCTGATAAAAAAAATGGAGAAAGATAAACAAAAGAAATACCCGGGGCATACCAGTTTTATAAAGGATTATGAGTTAAAAGAAGATACCAATAACATGATGAAAGTGATGGTTAACTGTATCCCACTTATGGATATGATGTCGGAAGGCATGGATTTCGATGACGAAGACTTTGACGAGGATGATTTTGACGAAGACGATTTAATTGGGAATGATCAATATGAAGAAGGAATTTTAAATAGAAGCGCTTTCTCTGTAAACCATAAATCTGCTTTCATAGAATGGGCGAACAAGGCAAATAATATTTTTAAGCCTGGCAAAAGCCCCATTTACCTGATAGAAGACCAAGGATCAGAGAAGGAGGCTAATGATTGGTTAAAGAAAAACTTTCAAAAGATAATGCGCGATGAACTGGCAGAAGTGATTGATGACAAAAGAAAATGGCCCAAACTAAATTATAAAGTTTTTTGCGATTTCTTCGGGGTTACATTCCACGAAATGATATGGGACACGGAGGAAACCCCCCTCAGAAAATATTGATAATATTTACTAAATCTCAAAAGTTTGACCTTGATGAAATTTTAAGTTAACGTTAATCTATTTATTCCCGTAAAAATTTGTTTTTTTTCTCCACTGTTTTACTTTGAGGATATTAATTTTTTAATATTCAAAATCGTATTAACATGAAAACAGTTATTTTATCAGCAATATTTACAGCTTGCTGTGGATTGTTTGCCACTAATGGTTTCGCACAAAAAGAACAATCCCAATTAAAGAAAAATGAAGAAATTATTATCCGTAAAAATGGTGATTTCCCATCGAAAACAACTATCCAGATTGACGGTAATGATATAACGATAAACGGAAAGCCGCTTGCCGATTATAATGGCAATGTTACAATACTGAAAAGAAACTTTATGGGTGGAGATGAAAACAATTTGTTTTCTCCCGGTCAAAACCTTACCGTTTTTGGAAATTCGAACACCGCTTTTTTAGGGGTTCTTACCGCTAAAACTGATAAAGGGGCTATCATTAAAAATGTAATAGATGAAAGTGGCGCTCAAAAAGCAGGATTAAAAGATGATGACATTATTACCCAATTTGGCGATAAAGAAATTACTTCTCCTGATGATTTAAGAAATGCGGTTCAATCTTATAAACCCGGCGATGAAGTTACCATGTATTATCTAAGAGATGGCAAAAAGAACTCTGTAAAAGTTGATTTAGGAAAGTCTCCAAATGCAGGCCCGATGACTTATAACATGGACAGCCTTAGAAATATAATGGGGCAATATTTCAGAGGAAATAATAATTTCATAATGCCCCCAATGCCCGGAAATCAGTTCTATTTTCACAATAACAGGCAAAGGCTTGGTATAGAAATTCAGGATACTGAAAATGGAAACGGCGCTAAAATATTAAATGTAAAGCAAGGCTCCGCCGCTGAAAAAGCAGGTTTGAAAACCGGCGATATCATTACTCAAATAAATGGAGAAAAAATTAATGATGCCAATGATGTAAGATCGCAGATAATGCAAAATGAAAACAAAAATGATTTTAAGATTGAATTAAAAAGAGATAATAAAGACATGAACATTGAGGTTCATATTCCAAAAGTTCTGAACAGTATTAATCTATAAGTTAGAGTATCTTCTGATTAAAAAAGCCCTGTTTTTAAATTCCAAAAATGGGGTTTTTTATTTAAAATTCTAATACAATTCATTTTTACTAAAGTTTCAATACACCAATAAATGAAGAAATAGCATTTTATTCAAAAGCCCTGTTGATAAATTTTATCAGCGGCATTAACGCTTTGAAAGATTGAACCACTTCATTGGCTAATCTAGGAGAAAGTACTTCTTCATCAGATAAATTTTTTGTCGCAATAAAACTTTTCATTCTCAGATACTCTCCGGCCGGATTTTCTTTGTCGTATCCTTTAGGAATATTTACAAGCATGTTTTTTTCATCTCTTTCCAATCCGTCATAATATTTTTTAAATGAGGAAGTAGAGATAATTTTTTTAAATTCAGGAAAACAATAATCAATTTCCTGGCGTAACTTTTTCAGATATTCAGGCTCCGGCATCCAAAGACCGCCACCAACAAAACTATTTCCACCTGGTTGGAGATTGAAATAATAACCGCCGTAAATGGATTTCTTTCCACCCCTGTTAAAAGATGCGGCCAGATTAATTTTATAAGGAGTTTTGTTTTTTGAAAATCGGATATCGCGGTTGATACGGAAAGTACAGTTTTTGGGAACAAGTTCTTTCATGTCTTCATCAAACAAAACCATTTTCTGTAACAGTAAAGCAACAAATTCTTCGAAATTATATTTTGCAGTAAGATATTTTTCACGGTTTTTATCGAACCAAACTTTATTATTATTCTTTTTTAGCGCTTTTAAAAAGTTGAGTGTGGCAGTGGAAATCAAGATTAAAATTTTATTAGAAAACTACAAACTATGAACTAAATCTTCCCCCAATTCTCCCCGGTGTTTATACGGTGAATGGTCATTAAACTTACCTTGTATTTATCGGCTATCTGTTTCTGGGTAAGCTTTCTTCTTGGATTGGCAAGAATTGTTTTGATTGCTTTCGCCTGAGTAGCTGTTAGCTTCAATCCTTTTGTTCTTGTTGTTTGTACTTTTTTATAAGCTAATTTCTTAGGGCTTTTTTGTTGATGTTCGTTTACTTCCTTTTGAGTAGCCCACTTTAAATTCCTGGTATTATTATCTTCTCTTTTGTGGTTAATATGAATCACATATTTATGCTTAGGAGATTTCTTTTTGTTGAAAAGCCTTGCTACTTCCCGGTGAAAATAAAGAGTGTTGTTCTTACCGTCCACATGAAGGTTTAGTGTTTTATATCCCGAGGTGAGTGATCCATCTAGCAATTTTCCATCAGCAAGAATATCATTTTTATAGCTTGCAGCGCGCCCGTGCGATGATAAAGCATATTTATTTCGCATAAGCTGCGACCCTGAAAATTTAATTGGCTTCCAGGTTTCGCCGTTAATTTTTTTGATCATAGCTAAAGATTTAGGGATGAAGTTACAAAACTAACTTTGTATCATATTCAAAAAATCTTCCTCATTTATAATTTTAATTGATTTTATTTTTTTTGCCTTATCTAATTTGCTTCCTGCAGCTTCGCCCGCCACCAGGTAATTCAGGTTACTGCTTACCGATGAAAGTAGCTTTCCGCCATTATCTTCGGCCAGCTTTTCTGCCGCACTTCTTTTTAAAGTGGGCAACGTTCCTGTAAATAAAAATGTAAGCCCTGATAATTTGCCGGATACAGGTTCGGCTTTATCTCCCTTGATGTTGATTCCCTTGCCGGCAAGCTCTTCCAGCATTTTAATATTATCTGCATTGTGAAAAAAGCTGTAAACACTTTCCGCTACTTTGCCCCCAATATCTTTTAACTGCTGTAAATCTTCGATAGAAAAATTTTTAAGATCGAAAATCGTATCCACGCTTTTAGCCAGAGTTTTGGCCGTGGTTTCTCCTACATATCTTATTCCCAATCCATAAATCAACCGGTTCAAACTTTGTTTCCTGGAATTTTCTATCGCAGATTTAAGATTATCAATTGATTTTTGTTTAAATCCTTCCAGGGAAGCAATTTTATTGAAATCAATAGAATAAATGGAAGGTATATCGTATATTATTTTCGAATCATAAAATTTTCTGACATTGGCTTCCCCAAAGGTTTTCATGTCCATGGCATCTTTGCTCACAAAATGAATAATACGTTCTACCACCTGCGCTTCGCAATTGATATTTACACAACGCCATACGGCTTCTCCCTCAGGTTTTATTAATGGGTCGCCACATACAGGACACCTGGTTGGAAATACGATTTTCTTTTCTTTTCCGGTTCGTACTTCAGTCAATGGTTTTACAATATAAGGTATTACATCACCCGCTCTTTCCACAATAACGGTGTCGTCCATACGCAAATCTTTTTCTTCAATAATCCCTTCATTAAAAAGTGAAACAGAAGAAACAGTGACGCCACCAATAGGCACAGGTTCGATTTTAGCTACCGGTGTAATAGAACCGGTGCGCCCCACCTGGAATTCAACGTGCAACAATTTGGAAGTTGCCTGTCTTGCTTTAAATTTATAAGCAATCGCCCATCTCGGATGATGAGTAGTGCTTCCAACCTGCTGCTGTATTTCTATTTCATTCACCTTTACTACCATTCCGTCTATTTCATAAGGAAGCCCATCACGTTTGGTTTCAAATTCCAGGCAAAAATTTACGACATCTTGTATATTACCGAAAACTTTTTTTTCTTTCACGGGAGTCCGAAAACCGCAATCAGACAGCATTTGCAAAATACCGGAATGGGTATTCAGCAATTCTGGATATTTTCCCAATCCTTTTTTATTTAACTCAATAAAACTTACATGATATAAAATGGCTTCGAGTTTGCGCTTCCTTACCGCTGCGGGATCCTTCATTCTTAATGATCCGGCTGCTGCATTTCTTGGATTGGCGAGCGGAGCAAGCCCTTCTTCAGAAAGTGATTCGTTGTATTTTTTAAAATTTTCTTTATTTAATAATACCTCGCCACGGAT
>DASSHD010000292.1:0-6770 GCA_035693085.1 Hanamia sp.
TCCGAGCTATACACATCGGTAGTTGGTGATATCCTGGATGGATTAAATTGTTACCATCAGTTTTTGCCACAGGCATTACACCCATTACGCATAAACGATAAACTAATCGGACGGTCAATGCCTGTGTTAATGATAGACGTATATGGCCCTCAAAAAAAACCATTTGGAAAACTAACTGAAGCCTTAGATCAATTAGAACCCAATGAAATTTATGTGGCTAGTGGCGGCGAAATGCGATGTGCATATTGGGGAGAAATTTTAACGGCTACTGCAAAGAAAAGAGGCGCCGCAGGCGCTGTAATAAATGGATATTACAGGGATACACAAAAAGTAATGGAACAAAACTGGCCGGTATTCAGCCGCGGAAGATTTGGGCAGGATTCTGGTGTAAGAACCCAGGTGGCTGATTACAGATGCGATATACAAGTCGGAGACGTTTGGGTACAACCAGGTGATTTAATATTTGGTGATTTTGATGGAGTGGTTGTTATCCCCAAAAAATATGAAACAGAAGTTGTTTGTAAAGCTTTAGAAAAAGCAAGAGGTGAAAAATTAGTTCGTAAGGAAATTGAAAACGGCATGTCAAGTACAGAAGCATTTCGCAAATACGGAATTCTTTAGGTGGGTGTTCGTTCAAATCGCAGAGCTGTTATTCTTTATAAAATTTTTTAATCAAAAATTAATATGAAATTAGGCATCGGTTTATACCGCCACATGTTAAACAGGGATTACTATGACTTTGCAAGGCAATGTGGTTGCACACATGTTGTTGTACACCTCGTGGATTATTTCCACCAGGGGAACCAGGAGAATAAAAATAATCAGCCGATAGGTGATTCATCAGGTTGGGGCGTCGCGGGGAATTCTGATAAATTATGGGAATTAGACCAACTGATAAAACTCAAAAAAGAGATAAATGAAGCAGGCCTCATTTTGGAGGCGATAGAAAATTTTGACCCTTCGCATTGGTATGATGTTTTATTAGATGGCCCCAAAAAACACGAACAAATTAAATTTTTAAAACAGATCATCCAAAATGTTGGGAAAGCCGGTATTCCTGTTATTGGATATAATTTTAGTCTGGCCGGTGTTTGTAGCAGAATAACTGGAAAATTTGCGAGAGGCGCTGCCGTGTCTGTAGGTATGGATGGCGTTGACGAATCGCCTGTTCCAAATGGAATGGTATGGAATATGGTTTATGATCAAAATGCACCTGCAGGTTATTTGCCAAATATTTCTTCTAAAGAACTTTGGGAAAGACTATCTTTTTTCTTAAATGAATTGTTGCCTGTTGCTGAGAAAGCAGGAGTAAAATTAGCAGCGCATCCTGACGATCCTCCAATGCCAATCGTTAGGAGAACTCCAAGATTGGTTTATGAACCGCAACTCTATCGAAAGTTGCTGAACATTAAACATAGTGATAGCAATACGCTTGAATTTTGCCTTGGTTCAATTGCTGAAATGAAGGCGGGGAATGTTTATGAAGCCACTGAGGAATATGCTGATCAAATTGCATACATCCACTTTAGAAATGTTCGTGGAAAAGTGCCGCACTACAAAGAAGTTTTTATAGATGAAGGAGATATTGATATGGTAAGGATATTAAGAATTCTGAAAGAAAAGAAATTTAATGGCGTGTTGATTCCGGATCATACACCACAAATGACTTGTGATGCACCCTGGCATGCAGGAATGGCTTTTACTTTAGGATTCATGAAATCTGCGTTGTCCTTAATCTGATGAAAACTAATACTCAATTATTTTTAAACAATAGAATTATTATTATGAAAATGGAAAACCGTTTTTTCGCGACCATTATGAAGTCGCTGTTAATTATAACAGTGTATATGTTTAGCACGCAAACATTATCAGCCCAAAGTGCGAAAGATGTTGAACTGGCAAATGCATTACCTGCAAACCTTGAAAAATTATCTGACCGAAGCGCCACCCCGAAACCCTTGTATTTAATGAATTCTTCCCACCAGGATATTGCGTGGATGGATTCTCCGTTCAAATGCGAATTGTTCAGGGATACCTTAGTAATCACGCCGCTTTTAGAGCGAATGGAAAAAGATCCTAATTATCATTTTGATATAGAAGATGTATTGATGATAAGAGAATATATCGGCAGGCACCCCGACCGCAAAGCATTGGTAAAACGTTTTTTGGATAACGGACAACTCAATGTGGGCGGCGCTTTCAACATGCCTTACGAAGATATGTATGGAGGAGAATCTTTGATCCGGGAATTTTACCAGGGTTCATTATGGATGTATAAAAATTTTCAGTATTGGCCTACTACTTACTGGAATGTGGATGTTCCTGGCCGTACTTTTCAAATGCCGCAAATACTTGCAAAATCAGGGATTAAAATGATGGTGTTAAGCCGCATGGGAAAAGGATTGTTCAATTGGGAGGTGCCCGATGGTTCCAAAGTTCTTACTTTTTCGCCGGGGCATTACGGCGATATGTTTTTTGCTTTTTATAACAAGAAGGATATGAACAGTGGACTAAGTTATTTGGCAGATTATACATCTGATATTGAAAAGCAGGCATTGGGCTCAGATTCAGGAAGTATCTCAGTTCCTTTATTGTGGGATATGGATATGGCTGCCTCTGGTGGAACCGCTTCCATTCTTAACAATTGGAATCATTTGGATGATAACGCTGGCGGGCAAAGTGTCACAAAAAAATTAGTGCTTCCCCGAATAAAATATGCTACGTCTCCCGAAGTATATAATGCTTTAAAAAGTTACCAAAATAAATTGCCCGATATAATTGGAGAAAGACCTGACGTATGGTTGTATATACATGGCCCTTCACACGAAAGAGCGTTGCATGCTTCACGGGATGCGGATATATTATTACCGGCAGCAGAAAAATTTGCAACAATCAATTCCATTTTAGACGGAAACTTCGATCATTATCCCACCAACGAATTAGAAAATGCCTGGGAGAATAAAATATACCCTGACCATGGATGGGGCGGTAAGAATGGCGAAATCACCGATAATTTCTTTTTGCAAAAATTTCTTTCAGCAAAGAGTGAAGGAGAAAATATTTTAAATAATTCACTGAAAGCTATTGCCTCAAGAATACAATTTAAATCTTCATTGGGTACACCTGTTGTGGTATTTAATGATCTTTCCTGGAAAAGGGATGCTCCGGTGAATGCTACAATGAAATTTAGTCCTGGTACGGCTTTTGGAGTAAAGATTGTAAATTCTGCAGGAAAAGATATTTTAAGTCAGGCCTCTGATGAAGAGTATTATAATGACCACAGTTTGAAATCTGTAACAGTATCTTTCATTGCACAACAAGTTCCTTCAATTGGTTTCAGCACCTTCTATGCAGTGCCTTCAAAAGCAAAAAATAATTCAACACAATCTGCAAAAAATGTCCAGGAAAACCAGGTTTTTGAGTCTGATTATTATCGTATTCAACCGGGGGAAGGAGGGTTAACTTCCATCTTTGATAAGGAAACCAATACCGAATTACTGGACACCCAAAAGTTTATGGGCGCAGAAATATTTACGATGCATTCAAAAGGAAACGGAGCAGGCGAGTTTGCTGACATTCAACAGCCCGATATGGAAGGATTCGACAAGACAAGTTTGCATCCTACACAATGGAAAATTGTTGAAGACGGGCCGGTGTTCACTGCTCTACAGTTTAGATCACCACTAAAATATGCAGATGCACAATTAACCGTGAAATTATACAAGCACCTGAAGCGAATTGATTTTAATGTGGATATTCTTAATTGGGAAGGAGTATTATATCGTGAATTCAGGATGGCGATGCCGCTGAAGATGGACGAGTCAAAGGTAGCTTATGCAGTGCCCTTCGGGATACTCCGGGTTGGAGAAAACGAATTGCACCGTGCAGCGGGCGAACGTTACAAAACTGACTGTCGCGAGGTGCATCCGCGTGGTATTGATTCATGGATAGGAGCCGCGAATGACAAAAAAAGTGTTACACTTTCTTCTGATGTAGCAGTGGCAGATTATATAGATCCAACAACTAACCCTGTAGCATATACGATTTTACAACCGATTTTGTTTGCATCCCGCAAGAGCTGTAACGGTGAAGGGAATGATTACCTGCAGACCGGTGACCATCATTTTACTTTTCCTTTTACCTCCGGTTCCAATGATATAATGAAACAAAACAGGGAAGGAATCAGTAACCATGAGCCATTATTTGTTGTAGTAAATCTCTATAAATCTGCCAAAGCATTTTTGAAAGAAGATGGTAGCTTTTTCAATCTTGACAATAAAGATGTTTTAATCTCAGCAATTAAGAAATCAGAAGACGGAGATAAAGTTTGTATCAGGTCCTATAATGTATCGGGTAAAAACCAGGAGGCAACCCTTCATTGTTTTGGAAACATGACACATCCCGTGAAAACAAATTTGATTGAACAACCTTTGCTATCATTACAAAATCAAAATACACACAATAATTTAAAACTGAAGTTTGAAAAGAATAGTATTGAAACGTTTACAGCAGAGATAAAAAAATAAGGGGTGTTTTATATTTATAAAGAAGAATTATATCGTTTTGGTTTTTAAATCATTTAAAGTAAAT
The DNA here is from genome assembly GCA_035693085.1 of Hanamia sp. Lineage (GTDB taxonomy): Bacteria > Bacteroidota > Bacteroidia > Chitinophagales > Chitinophagaceae > Ginsengibacter. Next base: position 4,591 of record DASSHD010000292.1, read on the forward strand.
GAAGAAAAATACAACAGAAAAATATATCCAGAGAATAGAAAAGATTATATGTATAAAAGTTTCAACTGATTTGCCTTTCCAAAGGTTTGAAGAATAAATAAAGAGTTGAAAAATTAAACGTAATCCCCAGAAAATAAACAAGCCTAGTGATAATTTTTTTCCCAATGTGGTGTTTATAATATCACTTGTGCAGCAGAGGCAAAGTATTCCCATTAAAAATACGGTGAATGCAATAAAAAATGTATGCACATACATCATTTGGGTATTAATAAGACTAAGTGGCCGCAATTCCTTTTTCCAATTAAAATACCAGGGAAAGGCAATGTGGATAAAAGATAGCAAGATTAGAATGACGCCAATTATTTTAAGATGTAATGCCATTATTTTTTAAGGATAAACGCTTTTATAAAAGGAGTTATTTTAGTTTTCGAGATTTCATGCAGGTGCGCATTATTGAAAGTTCTCTCCCATATTTTCCTGGAAAAAAAATGAAGAAATCCAAAATTATAAGCAATAAAATTATAAATATCTCTTTGGTGTTCTACCACTATTATTCTTCCATTTCTATTCAAAGTGTTTGCCAAACGTTTAAAAAAATCAATTCTTTCTTCATGATTTCTTATTTCGTGTGCCGAAAGTATTAAAAATATATAATCAACGGAATCTGTTTTTAGAGGAATATTATTTGTACCGATTACTTTGGTTCCAGGAAATATGGTATAAGCTTTTCTGGCTCTTTCAATAGAAATTTCCGTATGCTTTTCAGGATCATAGAAATCAAATACCAAAAGTTTTGAATCAGGATATTTATAATTGAGAATTGAACTTGTTTCATCAAACCCTGCATTTATGTTTACTAAAATCTGCTTAGGTCTGATTTTTAAAACAGACAGCCATTCCAAAGAATATAAACCTGAATAATCATATATATACCACGAAATGCTTAGAGAAATCACGACACTTAATATTGTTAGTATTGCAATTATAGACACAATGTTATTAAAAGGATTGGGAAAATATTTTCTTACAAAAAAAAGAGATCCTATTAGAATAAATGCAATTATATAATAATGCCAGTTAAACCGGATGATATTTGTAACGCCTTGAAAAGGTTTTCTGCTTAGTCTTTCCATAATTCTATTTTGCCTTTTTCCCAGAGATAAGGTATGTTTTCAAGAATAAAAGCATTTGCTAAAATAATTCCATTGAATGCTTGTTGATTTATAAATTCTATATTACTTCTTATTACTTCCACAGGTTTAGGTATCCAATCTTTTCTTACTCCTTCAATTATTAAAACTTTTTTTGTTTTCTTATTATAAGTGAATGTAAAAGGTAATGGTCCTGAAAAGCGCTTTGCTTCTTTCCAATCTTTGAACGGCGAATTTATAGGTAAATCAATTGTGGAATCACTTAAACTGATTTCAATATCCAGATTTGATTTTTTTGAGAGGATAATAATCTTTTCTGTACTGTGTTGGAATTTGATATCTGTATGGGTGTATTTGTAATGAGTAAAAATGTTCCCCAAAATGGACATCTTCATTTTATTTGTTTCCGATTTTAAAATATACAAACCTCTTAATCTTTTGCCCTGATTATTTGTATATCTCACAAAAATCCTAAAGCCTGCCAAAAAGAAATCATTCCCGAAAAATTCCGGGAATCCCTTTGGCCGAAGATTTTTTGTTTGTACAAAAGCAACAGCTATGAAGGCCCAGGTTTTGTCAAAGACGTCTAACTCCAAGCATTCAGGAATAAGGTTTTCTAATTTATTTTTCGGAACTGCAAAAGTTAGTACTAATGAACTTTCAAAAAAAGCCTGAACAACAAAAGGATGGTTTTTTAAAGTGAGCATGCTTGTTTTTAATTATTCTTGCCATTATCGTAAATCCAAAATTCATTAAAGAGTATGATCAGGATTAAAATTGCAGCCAGTATAATATTTACTCTACCGAATAAAAGCAGATCAGGAACAAGAATGAATTCTATTATATTCATAGTTGCAATAATAATGACCTGTACGAACACACACAAGCGGGGTTTTATTTTACTTATGATCCAGATAAACATCAGAATTTCCAAAACTCCTATCACTCTGGTTTCAATTAAAGAATATTTCTCTCCAAGTATTCTTGCTACAATGATCTGATGCCGGGGAACAAAATTTAACAGCTTAC
>DASSHD010000293.1:0-14478 GCA_035693085.1 Hanamia sp.
AAATATAAGAATGTATTAATGATCATAATCCTTTCCGCTACGCTGTTATTGCTTGCAATGATTTTATACATTCCTTCATTCGTATCATTTTTCAGAATAACATCTTTGAATGGAATGCAAATTAGCTGGACAATTGTTACTGCTTTTGTTTCGGTGATATGGTTTGAGGTGTATAAACTTATAAAGAGAAAAAAAGAAGCTCAATTTTGAATGATTGAATGAATACTATTATTAGGATGCTAATACCTGAACTCTTAGCCTTTACTGGCAAGATATTTTTAGCTGCCCTTTGAAAACAAATAACAGCAAAGGATTTCAGGCCATAAACCTGCCTGGTCGGCAAAAAGAAAATCGAAATATGTAGATTTCTTAAAATTTGCCGCTTAAATATGTGGATAACTCAATTTGGAAAGCCTTAGAAATACAGACAGGAAAATACCTCAACTTATCCTTCGGCAAGTTTTATTTTTACCACAAAGGCACCAAGAGCACGAAGAATTTTTTCTACGAAAAAATAAAAAAAACGAAGCCTGCCCGACTGATCGGTCAGACGGGCTTTTTACTTTGTGTGCTTCGTGCTCTTGTGGTAAAATTCTTTTTTGGTTCTGGCTTGTCCAGGTTAGTTTATATTTGAATCTTAGTCAATCAAAAATCAGATGCAATCATAGTTCAGACAAATCCCTACTTTTGATCACCCTGATAAATCAATGACATTTGAAAAACTATACCAGCTTCTAAAAAACAATACGACAGTAAAACTCATTACTGCCGACAATGCACCCTTGATCATCAGCTTTCTCTTCAAAGCGTTCAAACAAGGCGAGGATACCGGTCTTTCCGGTGCCATCGTCGAACGAGACCTCATCACGTTATTAACGGATCACCTGTATGTGATCAATAGCGAAAAAATTCTTTATCCGAAACCAGCAAAGGATTACTTGACAGACTGGACAAATGCTGGGTTTCTCAGAAAATATCCCGGCAATGGAGATGAGTTTTTATTTGAACTGACGCCGGCAACGGAAAACGGATTCAAATGGATTGATAGCCTTGAGAAGCCGGAATTTGTGGGCACTGATTCCAGGTTGAAAAATCTTTTTGAAAAACTAAAGGAACTTTCGATCAAAACAAAAAGGGATTATGAATCCCGGTTCAAAGAGCTAACAGAGGAGAAAACCAAGATTGAACAGGCGCTGGCAGATTTGCAACAAGGAAAAATAGATGTGCTCGACGACCGCCAGATAAAAGAAAGATACCTGTTCATAGAGGAAACGGCTAAATTTCTGCTCGCAGATTTCCGGCAGGTAGAAGAAAATTTTAGAAACCTCGATAGAAATTTCAGAAAAAAAATCATCACCACAAGTCAATCCAAAGGAAAGGTATTGGAAGAATTATTTCAGCAACAGGATTTTTTGCTGGAAACCGATCAGGGTAAAAGCTTTACGGCATTTTGGGAATTCCTGTTGTCACAGTCCCGGCAGGAAGAATTCGAACAATTGATCAAAGATGTCTTGAGTATCCGCGTGGTGCAGCAAATGCAGAAGGAATCGTTCAGCATAGAAAATATCCGGAATAACCTTATAGATGCCGGCGACAAAACAAAGAAAACCACGAATTCTCTGTTGGAGCAATTGAGAAAATATTTAGAGCACAAATCATTTTTTGAAAATAAACGCATTCATGACAACATCACCGAAATGCTCAGGATCATTTCAGAGAATCCTGAAACAGATTTTACCAAATTAGACCTGGTGGAAATTGATAAGACCGTTAAGATTGATCTGATCATGGACAGGCCACTCTATTCGCCGCCGCAAAAAATTACATTTTCCAACGAAGAAATGCAGGAAGGCATTGCTACGGCCAATAATGATGTTTTGTTTGAACAATTTGAAATTGACATGGCAGAGCTGAAAGGAAAGATTAAATCGGCGTTGAAAAATAAAACGCAAATTTCTTTTGCTGATTTTGTGCAGGAATTTGAAATCGAAAAAGGAGTTGCGGAAGTGGTAGCTTATGTGGAAATTGCTTCTAAAGAAAAAAACAAACATTTAGTTGATGAATCTTTGCACGATATTATTGATATCAGGAACTCTAAAACCAACAAAAATTTTAAAGTAAAAGTTCCTCAAATTATTTTCTGCCGATGAAGAAACCATATTCCAATATTTTAGTAGCCCTGCTCAGGGGAATTGTTTACAGTGCAGATAAGCAGTGGGATGAGCTCCTGCGAAATGAAACGGATGTCCGTAAATACTTTGCCGATATTTACTTAGACGTTGTCATCGACAAATCCGAGGGATACGCCTATCTGAAACAAAATGAAATGGAGGATGAGGAGGAAGAAACACCCAAACTCATTGAAAAAAGGCAACTCAGTTTTCATGTATCTCTCTTAAGTTTACTGCTGCGCAAACACCTGATAGAAAATGACAGCGAAGGCGAATCCACAAAAGCATACATGAGCCGCGAAGAAATTCTGAACATGATGAAACCCTTCTACAAGGAGACAACCAATGAAGCCTATCAATTGAAGCAAATGCACGCGGCCATCCGGAAAGTAGAAGAGGAAGGCTTTTTGCGAAAGATGAAAACAGAGGAAGAACTTTATGAGATCAACAGGATCATAAAAGCATTTGTAAATGCAGACGTGGTGAAAGATTCATTGGATAAATTAAAATTGTACGCCAACCAGAAAGAAGTATGAATGAACTTGAATTTAATATTGACAACTCGCAAATAGGATTCCGCCTGCAATACATGGAATTGCTCAACTGGGGTACGTTCAATAAGGACATCTGGAAGATATCGCCCAACGGGAACAACTCTTTGCTGACCGGTTCCATCGGTTCCGGCAAATCCACATTGGTGGATGCGTTGACCTGTCTGATCGTTCCGCACCACAAGATCAATTTCAACAAAGCAGCGGGGGCCGAAAAAAATGAAAGAAGCCTGGCAACCTACATAAAAGGTGAATATAAGAATACAAAAAATGAATTGATCAGTACCAAAGGAAGCGCTGTAACGCTGAGATACAAAGATGTGACCGACACTACTTTTACAGTGATACTGGCCAACTTCAGCAATACTGGTTATTCCTCCAACATCACGCTGGCACAGGTTTTCTGGATTGAAAATGATAAGACACAAAAGCTGCTCATCATCAGCAATAAGCCACTTACAATCAGGGAACATTTTTCAAATATTGAAAATGCAAGAGAGCTCCGAAAGCGGATGAAGTCGCTTCCTTTCGTGGAATATGAAGGCGACAGTTTCACCGAATACTCCCAAAAATTCCGCCATCTCTTTGGGATGAATTCTGATAAAGCCATTGACCTGTTTTACCAAACCGTTTCTATGAAGTCGGTCAGCAGCCTCACCTCTTTTGTGAGAGACCAGATGCTGGAGCGCACAGAAATAAAAACCCAATTGGAGGAATTGAAAAAACGGTTTGAAGATCTGAACAGAGCTTATAAAGCCGTTCAGGAAGCACGCAAGCAAAGAGACATCCTGATGCCGGTAGAGAAATTGAATGCAACATATAATGACACAGAATCCAAAATTCAGGAGATCAACAATATCCTTCAGGCGATACCCGGATATTTTGCTTCAAAGAAAATCTCATTGCTCAGGAAAGAAATCGAATTAGGCGAAGCCAGGCTCAATCAGTTGAACAACCAGCTTGCAGGAATTGAAGACGAATTGAAACTGAAAAGAAAAGCTGAAAACCAAATCAACCAGGATATCGATAATAACGGTGGCGGCAGATTAAAGGAAATAGCCCAGGAAATTGAAAAGCGGGAAGCAGATAAATCCAGGAAAAAAGAAAAACATGACACATATATTGGGCTTACCAAAGATTGTGAATTAGACGGCGCCTATACCGACAAAACATTTTATTCAAACCTGAAAACTGCGCAGCAAAAGATTTCAGAAATATCCGCTCAGCAGGAAGCTGCCATAGAACAACAGGGGAATAAGATTGCGGACATAAGAACAATTACGGAAGAAATTGAAAAAGACAAAAGAGAATTAGAATCACTCAAAAGCAGGGACAATCAAATCCCCTCTGAATTTTTATATATCAGGAAGGAATTGGCAGCAGATCTGGAAATGGATGAAGATGAAATTCCGTTTGCCGGAGAGCTCATGAAAGTGCGTGATAACGAAAAAAACTGGGAAGGTGCGATTGAAAGATTATTGAGAGGACTTGGCATTAGTTTGCTGGTTCCCGAAAGGCATTATAAAAAAGTAAGCGGATACATCAATGCAAGAAAACTTTCGGATAGAAACCGGAGAGGGCTGAAATTAGATTACTTCCAGGTGCCACAAGATATTCCGGCACATCATTTTCAGCATCAGATGGATGATGACTCGGTCGTAAACAAAATTCAGATAAAGGAAGATGCCACAGAATTTGAAGATTGGTTGCAGGCAGAACTGGAGCAGCATTTCAACTTAAGATGTGTTTCCCTGGAAGAGTTTCAAAAACAAAAGCGCGATGTTATTACGATTGAAGGCCAATACAAGCGTGGGAAAAAGCACACCAAAGATGACAGAAGAGCTCTGTGGGACAGGAAGAATTTTGTTTTGGGATGGACGAATGTGGACAAGATAAAAGCCGTAGAGCAACACCTCAATGAAATGGAAGAAAAGAGCGCTTTGCTCCATAAAGAACTGGATGCCCTTAAACGGCAGATCAGCTCGGGTCAAATGCTCCACACAAATCTCAATTTGCTAATGGCCTTTTCAAACTGGAATGAACTGAATTGGCACGACGACGCGAAGGCGATAGAAAAGCTAAAACAGGAAAAGGATATTTTAGAAAACAGCAATGATATTTTAAAATCATTGCAGGCGCAATTGGAAATTGTAAAAAATGAATTGATTGAACTGGAGGAAAATAAAAAAAATAAGTCAAAAGAAATCGGTGCGATTGAAACGAACATACATGATTACCTGGAAAGTATCAATGATAGTATTGCGATTCAACAGCAATTGCTTCAGCAGGAAGTAGATCTGTATTTTCCAAAGATAGATGCATTGATCAGTGGCGCACAACTCACATTTAAAAATGTAGATAGGGTTGCAGGTGAACTGAACAAACGATTTACGGAACGGAATGGTGAAAAGGATAAACTAAACGAAATCCTTCGCGTTACGGGCAATGGAATCACCAAAGTAATGCAGGAATACAAAAAGGAATTTCCTGCGGAAAGCCTGGAGCTGACGATAGAAGTGGAGGCCAGGACGGAGTATTTTAAGATTTTGGAAAAGATTGTATCTGATGGCCTGCCGGCTCACGAAGCAAGGTTTAAGGAGATGCTCAACAAAAATACGATTGACGACATTAAAGTATTTGACGCAAAATTAGACACCCACTCTAAGCAGATACGAAAGAAGATCGGCGAGATCAACAAACACCTGAAGGAGATTGAATTCAACAAAGGAACCTACATTGAAATTGTACATGAGAGAAATCCAGATGCGCAGATTAGAGATTTCAGGAATGACCTGCGCGATTGTTATGCAGACATACTGGATTCTACAGATGCCTATACGGAGAAACGGTTTGAACAAGTGAAGAAATTTCTAGACCGGTTTATGAGTAATGATGCACAGGACATGGAATGGACCAAAAAAGTAACGGATGTCAGAAACTGGTTTTTATTTAATGCCAGCGAAAAATATTTTGCCGATGATTCAGAAAGAGAATTTTATGCAGACACCTCGGGAAAGTCGGGAGGACAGAAGGAAAAACTGGCTTACACCATTCTGGCTTCAGCATTGGCGTACCAGTTTGGGCTGTCGTATGGAGAACCGAGAAGCAAATCGTTCCGGTTTGTGGTGATTGACGAAGCTTTTGGCAGAGGAGATGACGAGAGCACACAGTTTGGATTGGGACTTTTCAAGAAATTAAATCTGCAGCTACTGATTGTAACGCCATTGCAAAAGATCCACGTTATAGAAAATTACATTAGCGCTGTTCACTATGTTTCTAATATGGAGGGCAACAATTCCCAGATTCAAAACCTGACAGTGGAAGAATACCGTAATGAAAAGTATCAATACAAATCTGCAGAAAACAAAATAGAAATAGTAGATTCATCTGAATGATAAGTCCGAAGGACATACAAAAAATTTGTCTGCAATGGTGGGAAGAGGTGCTGCGTTCCCATATTGAAGGCACGCAGATTTTTCCCAGGGAAATCAACAGGATCGGGCGGGTGACTTCCAAAGATATCCTCACCAAGCTATCGGATTACCAGCTATCCATTGAACAGTTGAATCACCACGCCAAACCTAACAGGAAATACGGCTACACGCTCATTACCGAACAGCGGCAGTTTGAAAAGATCGGGATGCAAAAAGTACCCATCAAAGTGATGATTGAAACCCTTGATGATTACCTGGCAATCACAGGAAAAGGAAAGGACTTCCAGGCATTTTGTGAAAATTATCAGTTGATCACCAGAGAGATTCCAGACCTTAAAGATTGGATCAAAGCTCATCCCCTGAAACTCATTACGCATAATACCTGGAAAGACACACTGAGAGTCTGCAAATACTTCATTTCCACGCCGCAGCCGGACTTATATATCCGGCAGTTACCCATTGAAGTACACACCAAATACATACAGGAAAACAGGGTGATCATTCAATCGCTATTGGAGTTTTTAATTCCTGATGATCTCAATCCTGATGAAGTAAAATTTGAACCCCGCTTTCATCTCAAATATGCGGAGCCGCTCATTCGCATAAGGTTTCTGGATACATCGCTATCACTGCTTGAGCAAATAACCGATATCTCGTTGATGGTTTCGGCTTTTCGGAGAATTTCGGTAAACTGCCAAAATATTTTTGTGGTTGAAAACCTCATGAATTTTCTAACGTTGCCATCCTTAGATAAAACCATTGCGCTTTGGAGCGGTGGTGGTTTTCGTGTCAATTCTCTCCGCGATATTGAATGGATCAAAGCAAATCGCTTTTTTTATTGGGGAGATTTGGATGCGCAAGGATTTCAGATACTCAATCAATTCAGGACATATTTTCCTGGTACTACGGCGGTAATGATGGACGTAGAGACGTTGTCTAAATTTTCTTTTAGAAGTGGAACGCCGGCAGGTTATCAAAATTTACAACGGCTTTCCGAGACGGAATTGAAATTATACCAATACTTGCAAAAGAATAATATCCGTTTGGAGCAGGAAAAAATTTCCCAGAAATATGCAGAAGAAAGGATAAAGAAGTTATGCGGTTGACAATTTGGTTGCGTTTTCAAAAAGCGATTCATTTTTGCTGTTACTTTATTTTGATCGCCAGGGGCGGACAAGCAAACTGATGTCTTCCTCAATTCAGGCACTTGTGAACTATGATTAAGAATGATGGAATGAATACTATGATTAAGATGTATTTGAATCATAGGCCATCATAAAATCAGGCGCCATCATAGTTCAAACACTTCCGCCTTATTATATTCCACTTCGGTCAAAGTAATTTTGTACCAGGTAAAATTACCTTCCTTTAATTGCCACGCCACTTCCAGTTCTGCAGGAATTTTAATACCATTAAATACACCAATCCTTTTGACTGTGATCATCCATTTTTTAAGGGGCGCATCAGCCGTATTTTCTTTAAACCTGTCTGCTGTACATTTTATGATTTCACTTTCTTGGTTGAAATAAAATATAACAGCGCCTGCAACATTTTTATAGGATAGTGTGGCTTTCGCAGATAACGAATCTATTTCTTCCCATTTGATATAAGGACTTAAACCCGCAGAAGGAAACCAACATATCTCTGCCAGCCAGCGCTGCAATGCGGCCTGATCAATTTTTGACCCGGATTCATTTACCATGGTGACAAGAGACAATAGTTTGATGGTCATTCCGCCCTTGCCATTCACAAATTTATCCCTGCCTGCCACGGTTGTTAACGGCGCCATTTTCATCCTTACTTTCCAGATAAAAGCAGGACGGTCAATCGTAAAATATTGCTCTGCATCGGCGCTCATCCATTTTTGCTGACCGGGCTTTGTGCGCATAAAACCTTTTTGCTTTAGCCGCACATAATGAATCTTTTCATGTCCAATCACACCACTATTTTGCAGCCAATGCTTTGCGGGAAATGGTAATGATTCTGTCATTTCTTTGGTGATGATTTCTCCGTTATCTGTTGTTTCAAAATTAAAAATCTGGCTAATTTCTTTGTTTACTGATTGATTAAAAAAGTAATTGCCGGAAGCAACGAGCGCCACAACAAAAATGATAATGTTGGCAAACGTGCCCCACTTTGCATCTTTCCAAATAGTAATAATCAATACCTGCGAAATGATAATTGCAATAAAAGCAATAACCGGCCAGCTTTCTTTTTTAAGAAGAAAGAAAATAGAAGCAATTATAAATAGAATAGCTGCTACCAACCAAAGTATTCCTGCAGGCTTTGAAATATTTTTTGTGAGTTGCGTAAGATTCCCATAACTGAAAGCTTTGGCGAAACCCATAAAATGAATGAGGCCGTGTATTAAAATTATGAAGGCAAATAAATAACGTAACATGGTTTTAAAGTTTAGCCTTTGTTTCTTTTGCTTCTACCATTGCTGCTATTTTTCATTGTATAATTTTTTCCTGAACATAATAGCAAGCAGTAACATAAACACCGGCGCTGTTATAGCCCACGGAAGCCCCAGGATAAGTAGCCTTTCTGAAAATCCCGGATAGAAATATACAAATGAAATAAAGGGAGTAACCAATGCATTCGCAATGAAAGAAATTCTTACCCATTTTTGAAATCCATGTTTCTCAAATACAGGAATGGCTATCAATGTGGCCAAACCCATAAATATATATCCCATCGCATCAAAATCCCAAAACATGGAATGAGGCGTTTGGTCAAGAATGCGGATAGCATCTATATTTCCTTTAAGCTTCATAGGAATTACCGTGGCAAGCTGAACTACATAATTTGTGGTAACAAACACTGCGTATAGGATGGCAAAAATCAATGCTGCATGGCTCCAAAACTTTTTATCCGGTGGTGTTATATAATGAAATGCAAGCATCTCAAGAATAAAGGGAATTACAATGCACAGCGAAGTAGTATAAATAAGAATTTCATCAAAGGGAAAACACACTACCCGGGCTAACTGTAATAATTGTACGATAACAAATGCTGTGGTAGCGCCAAAAGCTATAAGCCCTGACCAAAACCCAAATTTGTATATCATGGTGTTCATAGCTATTTATGTTTTTATTGAACAGTTTGGAAGATTCCATGCAAGCAGAATAATCAATACAGCAGCCACCGCAGTTGTTGGCTGCATCCACGATACATATCCTATAATTGAAATTTGAACGACGAGCCAAAGAAGCACCATCTCGCTGGAAATCAAAGCAGCTTTTGGCGCAAACTTTTTTTTCATAAATACAAGAATCGAAGCAAAGAGCGCCCAACCACCAATCACTGTAAAAAGAAAAAGCCCGGGAATAAAGTAGGAGGTGAAAGGGCTTCCCTGCAACCACTCTATTGGTACTCCTATTGCTCCGGCCATACCATAATATCCACCGCCAAATGCATTGATTGCAACCAGCAAGAGTAATACTCCTAAAATATTACGAATAGTTTTTGCGTTTGATTTTGACATAAAAATTCGTTTTCCATTTAACAGGATAAAATTATTTGACAATAAAAATTTTGACTATGACCATAGTCAATAAATAGTATGATTGTCATTAGCCTTTTTGACTAAGATAGAAAAAAGGACAAGTATGCATTTTTTATTTTCAGTGATTTTATACATTCCTTCATTCGTATCATTTTTCAGAATAACATCTTTGAATGGAATGCAAATTAGCTGGACAATTGCCACTGCTTTTGTATCGGTTATATGGTTTGAGATTTACAAATGGATGAAGAGAAAAACGAGGCGAAATCATAGTTACTAAATACTTTTCTTTTCAATAAAATACTTTCTAAACTATCAGCATTCCTGGTAAAATTATCTATATCAAAGCAACGGGCACAGCGCCAGAAACCTGGCCGTTCTCTGATGCAAGTTTGTTTAGGTGTCGAAGGATTTCCTTATTTCTTCTTCATTCAAACTGCAGACAGATATATTTCTTTCGAGTTTACTTTTCATAGCTGCAATTATTTTACCGGTTTCATTTGCAAAAACATGAATCATAATTGGAGGCAGACTTTTTACATTAGACTAAACTCCGGAGAGTGAATTAACTGACATTTTAAATAGTGCGATAGCGCCAAATGCAAAAGACTTCATGATAAATTTCCTTATTTTTAGACAAACAAGGACAAAAAGCCTTTTTAACATGATCCAAATCATCTAATATTTATGTTTTTACTGACGAGGCTCATAAAATCAGATTGTTCTCAATTGTAATATTGCAAAGTAAAATTTAAACATTTACCAGTTATGAAAAAAATGATCATTTCCTTCTCGTTGATTTTCTCAATGGCACTCTTTGTTGTTTCCTGTGGCGGCGGCTCAGGCGATAAAACGAATAGCAGCGCTCCAGAAACTCCTGAAACATCTGCAGATGCAGGCACAAGCACGGACGCCGCATCAGAAAACCCTTCTTATGACCCCAACCGTGGTGAAGGGAAATTTCATGATGTGGAACTGAGTGATAAACTGGATGCAGCAATGGCAGAGAAAGGCGACAAACTTTATGAATTAAAATGTTCATCCTGTCACAAACTTACTGATGAAAGATTGGTAGGCCCCGGATGGCATGGTGTTACATCGCGTCACAAACCCGCCTGGATCATGAACTTTATGACCAACACTGATGCAATGATTGATAAAGATCCGAAAGCACAGGCCATGCTTGAAATTTGTATGGTGCGTATGCCCAATCAGAATTTGAGCGATGACGATGCGAGAGAAATACTCGAGTTTATGCGCAAAAATGATGGTGTAAAATAAGTTTTCATTGTTTCAATTATACAACCGGGTATAGGGATTTTATACCTGGTTTTTCTCTCCTTTTTTCTGGATTTTAAATAACTAAAAAAAATGAACTTTTTCTTAGACGGTAACTTCTTTGTCTGATACAAAACAAATCTTCTTTAACAAACAAAAACATTTTATGAAAAAAATTCTCTTCCCGGCGCTTTCAATTATAGCAGCAACGCTTTTGTTTAGCATTACCGGGTGCAAACCAAAAGATGCAGCAAGCGCCACACAAGGTGATGCGGCATCAAGAGTATATGTCCCCCCGGGCAAGTACGATGAATTGTATAATTTTGTTTCCGGCGGTTTCAGCGGACAGGTAAGTGTCTATGGAATTCCGTCAGGCAGGCTTCTTCGCGTAATCCCGGTATTTTCTACCGACCCGGAAAGTGGCTGGGGATTTAGTGAAAATACCAAGCCGATGCTTAACACTTCTCACGGTATGATACCCTGGGATGATCAGCATCACCTCGAATTATCACAAACCAATGGCGAAGTGGATGGCCGCTGGTTATTTGCTAATGGCAATAATACGCCCCGTGTAGCGCGAATTGATCTCAAGACTTTTAGGACCGCTGAAATCCTTGAAATTCCTAATAGCGCCGGAAACCACTCTTCTCCATTTATTACCCAAAATACGGAGTATGTGGTAGCGGGCACGCGTTTCAGCGTGCCAATGGATAATCAAAACCAGGACGTGCCTATTGATACTTATAAGAAAAACTTTAAGGGAACTGTAAGCTTTATAAGTGTTGACCCGCAAAGCGGCAATATGAAAATAGCTTTCCAGTTGTTGCTTCCGGGAGTTGATTTTGATTTGAGTCATGCAGGCAAAGGCCCAAGTCACGGATGGTTTTTCTTCAGTTGTTACAATTCTGAGCAGGCACATACTTTACTCGAAGTGAATGCTTCACAACGTGACAAAGATTTTATCATGGCTGTAAACTGGAAAAAAGCTGAGGAATATATTAAACAAGGCAAGGGGCAAAAGCAAACTGTAAAGTATGCTCACAATGTATATGATGACAGTACACACCAGGCCACTTCTACTATGGAAACACAAACGCTCGTACTGGATGCAAAAGATTTTCCTGATATTGTTTATATGATACCATGCCCTAAATCACCACACGGATGTGATGTGGACCCTACCGGCGAATACATAGTAGGCAGTGGAAAGCTGGCAGCCCTGATACCTGTATTCTCATTTACCAAATTACAAAAAGCAATTACCGATAAAAATTTTGATGGAGATTATGACGGGCTTCCTGTAATAAAATATGAGGCCGCTCTTCACGGCGAAGTAAAGAAACCCGGTTTAGGGCCTTTGCACACTGAGTTTGACGGCAAAGGAAATGGTTATACTACCATGTTTATTTCTTCTGAGGTAGTGAAGTGGAACATCAAGGACCTGAAAGTGATTGATAGGCATCCAACCTATTATTCTCCGGGTCACCTGATGATTCCCGGTGGTGATTCAAAAAAACCTTATGGAAAATATTTGATTGCGTATAATAAAATTACTAAAGACAGATACCTTCCTACCGGGCCTGAGTTATCCCAAAGCGCTCAATTGTTTGATATCAGTGGTGAGAAAATGAAGTTGTTATCTGATTATCCAAGCATTGGTGAACCACACTATGCGCAAGCCATACCCGCAGAAATGGTTGCTAAAAATTCAGTGAAAATATTTGACATCACAAAAAATAAAAATCCATTTGTAGCAATGGGCGAAAAGAATTCAAAAGTAGTTCGCAATGGCAACCGGGTGGATGTTTACATGACGATGATACGTTCCCACTTATCTCCTGATAATATCGAAGGCGTGAGAGTTGGTGATGAAGTTTACTTCCATCTTACTAACCTGGAGCAGGACTGGGATGTGCCTCATGGATTTGCAATAAAAGGGGCCAACAACGCAGAACTGCTGGTAATGCCCGGCGAAACACAAACACTAAAATGGACGCCTACAGAATCATTGATCTATCCATTTTATTGTACAGATTTTTGCAGCGCTCTTCACCAGGAAATGCAAGGTTATATCAGGATTTCACCCAAAGGGTCAAATGTTCCTCTATCATTCAGTTTAGGAAAAAACTCTGATGCCACCGTAGCTCCGGATAATGCTAAAATTGATTAATGTTCTTCAGAACCTACAGGTAGAAAGCCTGTAGGTTTTTTAAGATATCAATTCTCTCAGTTTAAAAATTAAAACTATTCCCGCTTCAAATTTTTGTAATGAAAAATAATAATCTTTCTACATTTTCAAGAATTCTCATTTTATTGAGCGGGGTATTTTTAATCATCGTTTTATTTGTTCCACTTTGGCAAATAGAATTGGCTGCGCCTCAATATCCTGAAGGCCTTGTTTTAAAAATGTATCCTCACAAAATCGGAGGAAATGTAGATGTCATCAACGGTTTAAACCACTACATAGGTATGAAAACTTTGCGCACGGAAGATTTTATTGAGTTTACTGTATTGCCTTATATCGTTGGCTTTTTTGCACTACTATGTTTCCTGGTTTTCTTTTTGAAAAAGAAAAAATGGCTCACGGGCCTATTTGCACTTTTTGTAATTTTTGGAATCATTGCCATGATTGATTTCTGGAGATGGGAATATGCTTATGGCCACGACCTTAATCCGGAAGCACCGATACAAGTGCCTGGAATGGCATACCAACCCCCGTTGATAGGCTATAAACAATTATTAAATTTTGGCGCTTATTCTGTTCCGGATATAGGCGGATGGTTATTCATCTTAGTAGGATTATTACTTTTAATAGCACTATTAATTCCCTGGTACAAAAAAAGAAAACTAAATAGAATTAAATAACAATGAAAATGAAAAAATCAATTTTATCAATATTTGTTGCTTTACTGTTTGGAATGATTTCCTGCAACAGCGACCCCCAGCCTATTAGACTCGGTACAGATGCCTGTGACTTTTGTAAAATGTCAATTGCAGATAGAAATTTTGGAGCCGAAATAATTACCAATAAAGGAAAGGTGTATAAGTTTGATGACACGCATTGCCTTGCTGCTTTCAGAGAAAAAAATATTGACAGTAATATTATTAAGCAGGTCTATTTTGTCAACTTTTTGGAACCTCATAATTTTATAGAAGCCGATCTTGCTTTTTTACTAAAAAGCAACGAGCTTCATTCGCCTATGGGAGGCAATACCGTAGCATTTGACAGTAAAGAAAAATTAGAAATGACGCAACAAAAAGTTGAGGGAAATGAAATAACATTACAAGAATTATATGATACGGAATAATGAAGACGATGGTAAAACTTTTGATGTTTATCTTTTTGTTGCCAACCTGTTTGGAATTGAGTGCAGGCACAATACACGTAGGTAAAGACAAAACCTACACGTCTGTACAGCAAGGCATAGACGCAGCAGTTGCGGGCGATACGGTATTAGTACATCCCGGATATTATAAAGAGCGCGATATTGCGATCAATAAAAGAATTTATGTAAAAGGGTTGCAATATCCTGTAA
>DASSHD010000294.1:0-5121 GCA_035693085.1 Hanamia sp.
AGGGGACCGGTTATTCGGGTTTATTGACCAATATTGGTGATGTGACAAATAAAGGTTATGAATGGGGGTTAACGGTAACACCTTTAAGATCTAAAAACTGGAACTGGGACGTTTCTGCCAGCTTTACCCATTACAAGGCAACTATTACTAAATTGTCAGACAAATTTGCCCCTAACGGATACGTATTTGCAAATTATGATGGAAAAACAGATGTAAAAATTGCAGTGGGGGAAGAGATCGGGAATATATATGAACAACATCCTATACTGAGAATGAAAACCGGAAAATATAAAGGAATGCCATTATTAGATGGGGAAGGAGGCGAATTTCAGGATGATCCTAATAACGCAGATCGTGCCCAGCTAGCCAATTTCAACCCTGACTATATTCTTGGTCTTAATACTACATTGAGGTACAAACACTTCTCCTTGAATCTGGTAGGAAGTTTCCGTAAGGGAGGGAAATACATTTCTGTTAACCAACAATATATGGAATCTGACGGAAGAGTAGCTACTACCTTTGGCTCAGGCCCCAACAATCCCTATTGGCAGGGTGGACGAGATGCTGCTCATGGGGGCTTGCCCTGGCCTGCTGCAGGATCCAGTAAGTATGATGCTATTAACAATAATAATGATGGTCAGCGCACTGATCTGACAGATGATGCCAGCTATGCAAAAGGAGTATTTCTTAATCCCGATTACACGGGCGATCCCGCCAATGCTACTGACGCCGATTACATTGTAAATGGTGCAGATAAAAATAATACCTTTTATCAATATCCCTATAACAGTTACGGGGATGTGATTTGGGACTTTTCATCTACGAGGACTTATGATGCAACTAACTTCAAGTTGAGAGAAATTTCTCTTGCTTACACTTTGCCTAATCAATTAACAAGCCGCTATAAGTTGAATAATTTAACAATTTCATTAATTGGAAGAAACTTTTTCCAATGGAATAAGTCAGGGCGCCATGAAGATCCCGAATCGGCCTTTAGTGGTGTGGGTACTAATCAGGGTATCCTCAGAGCTACTTTACCAAGTATTCGCTCTTATGGAATAAAACTGGGAGTTAATTTTTAATATATAAGTATTCATCGTAAAAATATAATACATGAAATCATTTCCAATAAAAATATGCGCAATTGTTTTAATGACAATAGTTGCTTCCTGCAGTAAAGATGCATTGAGAAGCGCTGACACCCTGCAGCAGTTGAATGCAGTGGAATCTGTAAATAATCCTTACCTGTTGTCGTCTGTTATTAAACAAACTGCCCTTTTCTACCAAAATATGGGCTATGAAGCAAGCAGGCTTCCCGGTGCTGTTCAATATATTGAAAGAAATTACCAGGGAAGCGATAATTATTATTCTGGCTTCAAACAGCCAATAGATGATATGTATTCTGCTATGAATATTCTGAAGTTAGTAGAAGGCGCCATCGGTCTGACAGAAGAACGAGGTGATCTGGTACACGAAGGTATTTTTAAGACATTCAGGGTACTTCTTTTTTCTTTTATGACGGATTATTATGGTGATGTTTACTACTCACAAGCTCTAAAAGCACGGGAAGGGATTTTGTATCCAAAATATGATAAGCAGGCAGATATTTATACGGGGTTACTCAAAGAACTGGATACTGCCAATACAATGATAGCGAGTGGTACGGAAACTTTAGATCCAACTTATGATCTTGTATTCCACGGTAACAAATTGCAATGGCAGGAATTTGCCAATTCGCTTAAGCTCCGTTTATTGATGCGAGCTTCTAATAAATTGCCTGATGCTGCGGCTCAGATTGCTGCTATCGTTAATAATCCTACTGCCACACCTATTTTTACAACTGCTGATGATAATGTATCTATTCCCTATATCGGAACTACTGCAGCCAATTCCTGGCAGGGTGGTACTTTAAATGATAATGAAGGTACAGAGTTTGACAGAAGAAGGCCCTGTAAAACACTTGTTGATAAATTAATGGAATTAAATGATCCCCGGTTAAAAGTTTGGATCGCACCTGTTGAAGATCCATGGACAAGCAACCCGGCTCTGAACGGAGTTACTGTTAATACTACTGATCCTAATGGGTTTACTTATACTTCTACATGGGAGCTTATAGACCGTTCAAATCCTGTTATGGCCCAATACTTAACACCGGATATTTTATTGGATTCTAATAAATTGTATGTAGGGTTTGTTGCCGGTATGCCGGGAGACTGGAAGAATGGGAATGCTCATTGGAATACTGCTCTCGGAGGAGCGTATGGTAATTTTAAAGTATCTAAATTTTCACAATTGTTCAGGCAAAATAGTCATCCCTTACTAAAAGCAATGATTATGAATAGCGATGAAGTGCAGTTCATTCTTGCAGAAGCAGCCGCTAAAGGCATGATTACAGGAAGTGCGGATACCTATTACCGCAATGGTATCACCTTTTCCATGAAACGTTGGGGAGTATCAGATGCCGATATTGCAACGTATCTTGCTCAGCCTGGTATTGCGTTACCCGGCGATATGGCCGGTCAATTGGCACAGATTGCCGATCAAAAATGGCTCGCATTATTCTTTGTTTCCGCTGAAACTTACCTTGACATCCGGAGGACCCAACTGCCCAATATATTCAGTAATGGTTACTTAAGCACTTACCAGTTTCCCTTGCGTTATCGTTATCCCGCTAATGAATCTGGGCAAAACCTTGATGCATATAATGCCGGTGTCTCTACTTTATCACCCGCAGTTGACGATCAATATTCAAAAATGTGGCTACTGCAATAATATTATTTAACTAAAGAAGTGCGAATCATTAAATCGATTCGCATTTCTTATTCTTAATTGATCATGCAAGAGAAATATATGACCTCCTACGAAAGGGTTTTATAATTTTCAATTGAAGAACATTGCTGGTCTTACATTACACAATTGTCTGCCGCTTCATGATATTAATGTTAAAAAATAACGGATCGGAATTTATAGATCAATAGCTTTTAAAAGAAAAGTAAACTCGGAGTTTAAAAAAACTAATTGATTCATCTTTTGTGAATAGAGATCCAATGTGCATTTACTTTAGAATAGCTAAATACAAATCCGACTTAAAAGTTGGTTTACTGTAATTGCAAAGTATAGTTGTTTACAACAAATGCTTATGAAACTGAATATTGTGATGATTTGAGTAATTCAATTTTATGAAACAATTTATTTTCATTTGTTTTTATCACCTGCTATCCCTATTCGTTTTGGGACAACAATCTTCTGCTGCCTTTACCGAAGTGCCCGACACTGCGTTCTTGCAGGAATACCACCAGGGCTTTATTGTTGGCAATGGTGAAGACGATAACGATGTTCGTAGTATTGCTGTTGACGAATTTTCAAACGTATGGATTGCTTCAGCATCCGGTGTTTTTATGAAAGATAAAAACAAAAATACGTGGTCGCCTGTGATAGAAGAAGAATCGCGTGGCCCTGCTTATGCCGTAATAGCTGATAAAGTTTCCGGCGTTTGGATGGGGACCTGGAATGGCATCTATCAATTTCAGGATAACAAATTTCGGAAAATAGATGGCATCGAGGCTCCCGTTTCGGTTCTTTGTAAATCGAAAGAAGGAATATACGCCCTGGGGCCAAAAGGTGTGTGGCTCTATAGCAATCATTATTTTCAAAAGAAAAATTATCTGATCGCAAGGTCAATACAAAATGCAATCTCTGATGGAAACGGTGGTTTGTGGATAGCTACTAAAGTTGGTTTATATCATTGTTCCGAAAAAAATACGACACTTTACCAGGATACTACACAATTAATCAGCGCTTATGTGGAGGGTGTTGCATTGAAAAACGATGGGCAACTTTGGGCAGGAGGTTTGGGCGGTGTCAGCATCAGGAAGAACAATAAAATGATTAAAACACTTACATCGATGGATGGCCTTCCTACTATTTATGTAAACTGCATAGAACAAGTGCCGGATGGCACGATGTGGGTAGGAACCCGGCAGGGAATAGTCAGGTATAAACCAGACGGAAGCCACTCTTTGCGTTTTAGCCGCCGCTGGCTGATGAATAATAATGTCAGGGATATAAGTTTCGATACTGAAGGTAATGCCTGGATTGCTACTGCCAGCGGCGTAAGTGTTATTAAAAAAAGAATGATGACCCTGGCAGAGAAAGAAAAATTCTTTTATGATGTATTGATGAGAAGGCACATTCGTGCACCGTGGATTGCAGGCCAATGCCATCTTCGTGTTGCCGGTGACACTACTACATGGACTCCTGAAGATGACGATAATGATGGAGAATTTACTTCTAATTACCTTGCTATGGAAAGCTTCCGTTACGCGGTTACGAAAGAGGAAGATGCGCATAACAAAGCATTGAAGGCATTTAATTTTTTAAAAATATTGCAAGAGGTAACGGGTACTGATGGTTTTTTTGCCCGCACTATTGTTCCTTCAGATTGGACAACGGTACATGATGGGAATAGAAATTATACCGAAAAGCAATTGGCTGACGCATTGGTAGAAGATCCCCGGTTTAAGCCTGTTGAAAAACGCTGGCATAAATCTGCTGATGGAAAATGGTTATGGAAAGATGATACCAGTAGCGATGAAATGTGTGGCCACCTGATGGGATATTTTTTCTTTTACGAATTAGCAGCAGACAATAAAGAAAAAGAAATGATCCGAAAACACGTGCGAAAGATCATGGATTACTTAATAGCTAACAATTATAATTTTATTGATGTGGATGGATCACATACGCGTTGGGGCGTTTGGTCTCCCGATCAACTTAACCGTGATCCCGAATGGGCTTCTGAAAAAAGTATTAATTCGTTTGAACTTCTTGCCTTTCTTAAATTCACTTATGGCATCTCGCAGGATAAGAAATACCAAAATGAATATTTACGGTTGATCAACAAAGAAGGATATTTAAAAAACATTGCTTCACTAAACCACACGAATCCGGCCTGGTACATCTTTTTTGACGAAACATTGAATTGCTATTTATTTCCAATATTACTTCAATATGAACATGATCCGGCTATAAGAAAAGTTTATGAAAAAAGTATGGACGAATGGTACACCATCAATAAAAAAGCCGAATGTCCCCTTTTTGATTTTATGTATGTTTATACCC
>DASSHD010000295.1:0-3103 GCA_035693085.1 Hanamia sp.
TTTGATAATTTGCAGGTAACTCATATACATGGGCAGATAATGGAGGAAACCCATTATTATCCGTTCGGCTTGACAATGGCGGGAATTAGTTCCAAGGCGCTCAACTTTGGAACGCCTGAAAATAAATATAAATACAACGGGAAAGAATTACAATCAAAAGAATTTTCGGATAATTCTGGTTTAGAACTTTACGACTTTGGAGCGAGGATGCAAGACCCGCAATTGGGAAGGTGGTGGACTATTGACCCGAAAGCTGATTTAATGCGCAGGTTCTCACCTTATAATTATGCTTTTGATAATCCGATTAGATTTATTGACCCGGATGGAATGGCGCCAACGGATGATTATAAGTTGAGAAAGAATGGCGAAATTCAATTAATAAAAAAGACTGATGATAAAACAGATAAGCTTTATGCTACAGACTCAAAGGGTAATGTTAATAAAAATAAATCACTGACAGTTGAGAAAGGAGTTTTGAATAGTGGAAAATCAGGCACTGGCAAGGGAGATGGAGAAACTTACAATTATACTTATTACCAGGCAAAAGGAAATACCGCAGATAAGCTTTTTAAGTTTGCAGCGGATAACAGCAATGTTGAGTGGTCTGTAATGAAATTTAGTGATAAACAAAATTTAGTTACTACCTCACATTCAGCTACAAGCGATATTGCATCTAGAGAACTAATAAGAAATCCTGAACTCAAACTTACGTCCAAAGAATTGGTAGAACTTGACCATAGCCATCCTGGCGGTATTCACTATCCATCAGGCAGAGTTCCTGCAGGAATGACAAGCCAAAGTGGAGATGTTCCTTTTGCAAATTGGGTGGAAAGTAAATTCCCCAATAGTGCCATAAAATTTAATATTTATACGCCATCAGATGGAGCATATACCCCGTACGATGGTAATACAGTGCTGCCAGACCTTGCACCGGTCATTATTGAAATGCCTAAAAAGAAAAATAATTAAAACATCCCTAAAGATTGCGTATGGAAATAAAGAACGTAATAGTGTTAGTTTGCTTCGGTGCATTGTTGTCTCTATCCTGCAATGGACAGAAACAATCCACAAATATTTCCACAGATAGTAGTAATTGCTTTGATAAAAAATTACCTGAATACCAAATCAGTTCTTGCATATCTAATCTACTTGAATCAGTTGTAAAATCAAACTCACAATTTTATGACCAGAAAAAATATTTCTATTCATTAACACTTAAGAAAGGAGACAATCAAAAGTACCTAAACATCACACCTGAAGAGTGGCATAGCGCAACTAATATGGATTATACAGGCATTTTAAAAGTCAGAGGAGTTACTTTTTTATGTAGAGGAGATTTTGATAAGGACTCTCTTTTTAAAAAAGAATCTTCAACCTTTGTTAGAGTTAAACTCAAACAGTCAAAAGACAGTGCCGACATGTTACCCTTTTTTACAGAACCATCATTGGACGGTGTGTTTTCTGATTGTAAGGGATTGCCTATTTATGTTGAGGTATATACTAAAGGGAAGATATTAGGATTTGAGAAAAAACTTCATCATATGAATGAATAAAAAATAGAAATCCTGATTATTTGTTGGTTTGCTGTAAGTAAATCTAAAGTTATAAAGCCATCAGTTGTAAAAATTTGCTGGTTTTTTTTATTGGGTGTAATTATTTTTTTCTAAAAGAAAGTTGAATATAAAAGAATCCAACCATTATGCAATAAGAAGCATGGCGGTTTTGTTATATGCTCAACTGTAAAGAGGAAGCCAGACTGTTTTAAAAAAATTTCTACATAGCTACCAGTAAGCAGTATAAGTACGGCCGTATTTTTTTCTTTAGTACCGCAAGGCCGCGCGCTTTTTGTGTTTTAACAGTGCTTAATGCCAGGCCCAATTCTTCTGAAACCTCACGAACCGTTTTCCCTTCGATATACAGCATGGTAAAAATCTTCCGGCACTCTGGAGGTAACAAATTTATGGCCCTGTAAAGCTCTCCATAAAATTCTGCTCTTATTATATCATGCTCTGCATTATCATTTACATCAGCCGCGGCAAGGTGGCTGATTTCTTTTTGCATGGTTATCACCCTGGCCGTTTGCTGATAGGAGTTGATACAATCATTACGGACTATCTGGTAAAGATAAGCCCTGATGCCGCCGGCATCATTAAATTGAGAATGCCTTTTCCAGATTTTAATAAATGCAGTGGAGACAATGTCTTCCGCTTCTTCCCGGTTATTCAGTTTACGGTTTGCGAAAAGACAAAGTGATGGAAATAGTTGCCGGAAAAAGAAGTCAAAGCCTTCTTCTTCCCCCCGCTGGAAACAAAGCGCATAATCATCGTGTGATTTACCAATGTGTTTGAGCATGCAGTGTATTTTATTATCAACAATTAAAAACTTTTACTGAGCCAGGGCAGAGCTTAGAGTATCCTTTAATTTTTTCTTCGACACGAGCGCATCGAGCATAGTAAAAAAAGCGGAGCGTTCTTTTTTGTCCAACAACTCAATCAACGAAATCTTTTCCATCAGTGTCTTATCAATAGAATTTACATCTTTATAAACTTCATCAGCAGTAAAGAGGTCGGCAACATTAACGCCGAGCGCCTTAGCAATCTTAACAATAGAAGACAGGGCAATATCAGTCTTGTTATTTTCCACACGGGAATATTGCCCGGGGTCCATTTTACAGGTAAGCGCCACCTCTTTGCCGGACAGGCCTTTGGCCTCTCTTATTTTGCGGATATTATTACCAAGGTTCATGTTATTGATGTAAGTGGCTACAAAACTATGCATATATAACGTTTAAGTCAACAGGTGAGCGAAAGGCAAAATTAAATATTGTTTTTTAAATCAATTATGTATTTTTGACGTATTGTTACATAAGTCAATAAGTTTTTATGGCGGCATCAATAGATACCAGCAACCCCAACACCATTACCTACATCACGGAGGAATTAGGTTTTACGATACTTGGCGGCATCAGGATGGACGGATTAGACAGGTTAAGGGTAACAATAAGAATAGAAGTCATCAACAGGAAGTTCGAGCATTACCAAAACAATGCAGACTTAGCGGCATTTTAGCCAATGTTGGTGTTCCTTCCTTTCGGATTGTCAAC
>DASSHD010000296.1:0-3657 GCA_035693085.1 Hanamia sp.
TCGATCGCGAAGAATTAATCTTTCAAACTGGCTCATGTATTCCGGGCTGCTATTGAGAAGTCTGTTTTCATCTAACACAATCATTCCCAAACTATCACATGCATCCAGCAATTCCGGTGTTGGCGGATTGTGACTGGTTCGATACGCATTAGCACCCATTTGTTTTAATAATCCGATGCGGTAATATTGAAGATAATCAGGTAAAGCAGTTCCAACTCCTGCATGATCCTGGTGATTACAAACTCCTTTTATTTTTACGTATTTTCCGTTGATAAATAAACCCTTGGTGGTAACAGAAATTTCTCTTATTCCAAAGCGCGTATTCACGCTGTCAACAATTTTATTTCCTGATTTTAAAATCGTTACTACATGGTATAAATAAGGATCTTCTATGGACCATAAATGTGCGTTGGTGACATTTATATTTTGTTTAATCAATGTTTTTGAATAGGCTGAAATGCTAAAAGAGGTGGCTTTACTTTGTGCAATTTTCCTGCCATCCCGGTCGGTGATATACGAATATGTATCCCCGTTATTTGATTTCAGATTACCATTTATAATTGGAATTTCTACTGAAACAATTGCACTCTTATTTGTTTGTTTGCTGTGGATAAAAAGCTCATTTGGATTAATATGAAATTTATCAGTCTTGATAAGCCAAACATGGCGATAAATTCCTGCACCTTCATAAAACCAGCCTTCATATTGAGTAGCATCTACTCTTACTACAAGAGTATTTTCCTCACCATATTTTACAAAATCAGAAACATCATATTCTATACCCGAATAACCGCTCATATTATTGCCGACAAAAAATCCATTAAGCCAGATATTGGCATCTCTGTAAATTCCATCAAAGCGGATAGAAATTTTTTTGGAAGAATCATTTTTAGCAACAAAAAATGTTTTCCTGTACCAGCCAATACTTGTTTCAGGAAATAATCCACCAACGGGTTTATAGCCGTGAGCCATAACATCAAAGTTAGGCGAGTACACAAAGGGTAATTCTACCGCCCAGTCGTGTGGCAGATTCAGTGTACGCCATGAACTATCATTGAATTTGGGGTTTATAGCCGAATTTCCAGCAGCGCCACTTTTTGAAAAAATATTTGCGATGCTATAATTAAAATCCTTTGAGGGATCGGAAGCATTTCCCAAATGGAATTTCCAGTCTTCATCAAAGTTTGTTTTTGTTCTATCCTGCGACCTTGCCGATAAAAATGTAGTTAAGAGAATAATGAAGAAGAAAATTGATTTTCTATACATAATTACAAAATTGATTTTCCAAAAAAAATTTACCAGTTTCCTTTTTTAGCTGAGATGCGAATCTATAGATAAGCAATTTACTTAAACGCATCCAATGCAATAGTTGGTTCTCCTGCATTATTGAACGCACCCAGCAGGTAACCATTCCAACCATTGTAGCACTCGGGTTCCCAATAAAATACACCGAGGCATTTATTATTGGCAACAGATTTTGATTTTTGAATTAAATCTGATATAAAATTTTTACAAGCCACTGAATCACTTACACTCATTCCTACTTCGCACACCATTACTTCTTTGTTATAGCGGCTTACCATGTCGTTCATGTTAGCGAGACATTCTGCATTGAGTTGTGTCCAATTGGAAGCCGTGGGATATAATGACATTCCTATCACATCCCATTTTGCTCCGTTGCTCTGTAGTCCATCAAATATCCATCGGAAAAGCGTATTATCAAATCCATTAGAAATATGCACGATCACTTTTGTAGAAGGGAAAACGGATTTCACGGCATCATAACCGGCATTGATGAGGGAAGCAAAATTAGCCATACTTACGCTGGCTCTACCTTCAGGCCAAAGCATGCCATCATTGGTTTCATTTCCTACCTGGACCCAGTCAAGAGAAATTCCGTTTAATTTCAACGTATCTAAAACTCTGGTAGTATATGCATTTAGCGAAGAATCTAATTGGCTAATAGTTTGATTTTGCCATGCTGCCGGCTTTGTTTGGTGGCCGGGATCGGCCCAGGTATCACTGTAATGAAAGTCAATTAATATCTTCATTCCTGCTGCTTTTGCCCTTAATGATTTTGCTACTACATCAGAAGTATTGCACCAGCCATCCGGAGGATTCACCCATACGCGCAGACGAATGGAGTTCATTCCTTCATCTTTCAGAATCTGGAAAAGATCTTGCTGAGCACCGTTTTTATTATAAAATTTAATTCCCTGTGACTCCATTTGTGTAACCCAACTTACATCTGCACCTTTTGCAAAAGCAGAAGTATCAACCGGAATAATAGTCGTATCAACCGGAGGTGACGGAGAAACGGGGATATCATTTGTTTTTTTACTACAGGAAGACAAAGAGATAAATCCAAAAAAGAAAACAAGGAAAAAGTATTTCATTATTAGCCTAAGTTATCAGAGAAAACGTTTCTATAAATATAAAGAAAAAAGAAATAGCAGAATTCAGGTATTGATTATAAGATATCATTTTGTAAAGATCATTATTTATTGTTGTGAATAAGGTTCTATGAATATTTGCCGGATTCTTCTTACAGTAAACAAAGAAATAATCGGAATTTTCAATTCTTAGAACCTTCTATCTTGCAAAGCAGTAAGGGTCACAATAAACCTTCCTTCTGACAGGCAAACAAATATGCAGATTTCAAATCCTTTCAGAAAGGAATATTAAAAAGGCCACCATATTGGAAGGCAGCCTTTTTAACTTAGAAAAACCCTGATATTTTAATGAGGTGTAACTGTATATTTTCCGGTAATAAAATTCACATCAACCAGGTATGTTCCTGATACAGCGGGCGCCGGTGTATTAGAGCCTGGAACATCATTATCAAACAATAAAGTTCCGCCACCTGCCGCAGTTCCATCTGTTGAGCCACCATATTTATTTGCCCAGGAATTTACATCCTCGGGGATCATTAAATAACTTTTACCCGCAGTCAAAGAAATAATAATTTGATATTCAGCATTACTAATCTGGGTGAACTGCTGGTCGCCAATACCGTTTGGCGCATTGCTGGAATTGTTATTCCAACCTCCCGGAGTAGCATCACCTATAATCCAAAGGCCTTTATTTAAACCTATAGAAGTGGGTAAAGGCATCCCTGTGTAAGGAGTAACGGTGTAGGTATTTGTCTGGAAATTTACAACTATTTTATAAAGTCCGCTGGTAGCCGGAGCAGGGGTATTAGAACCAGGTACTGCATTATCTGCCAATAATGTGCCGCCAGATGCACTTGTGCCACCATATTTATGATCCCAACTACCATTTACAGGCAAGAATAAATAAGACCCTCCTGCGGTAAGATTAAGAATAATACCAAAAGATACTGCATCTATTTTAGTAAATTGCTGCGATGGAATTGAAACAGGATTTGCCCATCCCCCGGGGGTAGCGTCACCCACAATATACAAGTTAGCAGGAGCTGCGACATAAGTCGTAAGGCTAATTGAAATAACATTTGAAGTACCTAGCATTTTTGAATAGTCAGTTCCTAAATAGCTAACAATCCTGAATTCCACATTTTTAGTTGATCCTCCAATCACACCTGCAGCAATGGCTGCAGTATTCAGGTCATTTACTGTAATACCTGATGATAGTGCCTTACCATATTTTATTAACTGTGGATTTGCAAAATTACCTCCT
>DASSHD010000297.1:0-5897 GCA_035693085.1 Hanamia sp.
TCAGTAATTAGCTTTTAATTCATCATAACCTTTTTTGATTTGACTACTTTTGCATCATTCTTAATTTCGATTTATCAAAAATAAAATGTCATCTCAAATAAAACAATTGAAAGGATTTGGCTCAACTGCTATACATGCGGGTCATGAAACTGAAGGGAATTTTTCGCACCTAACACCTATTTATGCGAGCAGTACTTATGTTTATGATACTGCAGAACAGGGGATGCGACGGTTTAACGGCGAAGAAAAGGGGTACATCTACAGTCGTTGGGGGAATCCTTCAATGAGTGAAGCTGAAGGAAAAATTGCCGCACTGGAAAGTTTTGGAATTACAGGAAATAATAGTCCTTTGCAATTAAAGGCACGCATACATGCCAGTGGCATGGCGGCTATCAATACTTTAATATTGGGTAATTTAAAAAGTGGCGATAAAATTTTATCGCATTATTCATTATATGGCGGTTCACAGGAACTGATGAATCGGGTGCTGCCAGGTTTGGGAATTGAAGGAATTATTGTTGATCTCAGGGATTTGAATAAAGCGGAGGAAGCGATAAAGAATGATTCCGCAATAAAAATGCTTTACCTTGAAACTCCCGCCAATCCTACGATTCAATGTGTTGATATTGAAGAGCTTTCTAAGTTGGCTAAACAACTCGGTATTATTGTGGCTGTGGATAATACTTTTGCAACTCCTTATCTGCAACAACCTTTTAAATACCAGGTTGATTTTGTAGTTCATTCCACTACTAAATTTTTGAACGGGCATGGTACGGCAGTCGGCGGAGCGCTTATTGGAAGGGATATTGATTTAATGAATACCAAACTGGAAAAAGTGCATCGTCTGTTAGGCGGAAGCACTAATTCCTTTGATGCTTTTCTATTAGTGCAGGGAATGAGAACTCTTGAGGTAAGAATGGAAAGGCATTGTGCCAACGCGATGAAAGTAGCACAGTTCCTCGAAAAAAATTCGGCCATAAGTAAAGTAAATTATTTAGGATTGCCTTCTCATCCGGATCATGCGACTTCTAAAAAACAAATGAAACATCCCGGACCAATGCTGAGTTTTGAAATGAAAGGCGGACTGGAAGCAGGAAAAAAATTCATAAATAAATTACAGATGTGTGTGAGGGCAGTTTCCCTGGGAACATGTGATACACTTTTATCCCATCCTGCTTCTATGACTCATTACGGCGTACCCAAAGCAGACAGGGAAAAATATGGTATCACAGATGGATTGATAAGAATGAGTGTAGGGATAGAAAATATAGAAGATATTTTGAGTGATTTGGAACAAGCGGCTGATAATTGATAATTGATAATTGAAAATGGAAATTAAAATTCGAAGAGCTGAAAAAAAAGATTGCCAATCAATGATGCAGCTCATTGAGGAATTAGCAGTTTATGAAAAAGCACCTCAGGAAGTTACGGTTGATTTTAATCATTTTGTAGAAAGTGGATTCGGAGAAAAACCTGTATGGTGGGCATTCGTGGCTGAGGTGGAAAATAAAGTTGTGGGATTTGCTTTATACTATATCCGTTATTCTACCTGGAAAGGGCAAAGGCTTTATCTTGAAGATATTCTGGTAAATGAACCATGGCGTGGAAAAGGAATTGGTAAATTATTATTTGATGAATTAATAGAAGAAACAAAAGAAAAAAAACTTTCGGGAATGGTGTGGCAGGTGTTGGAATGGAATGAGCTGGCTATTAATTTTTACAAAAAATATGAAGGTGTAACCTTTGATAACGAATGGGTGAATTGCAGTTTGCCCCTAACCCCTGAAGGGGAATAAAAAAGTCGCCACGAATTACACGAATTTGCACGAATGAAAGAGGCAGTAAATTTTAAATGCGAATTAATTGTTGTTTTACTGAAAATCAAACTTTTAGATAAATCCTGAAAAATAAGAATTCTGAAAATTTGTTCTTTTACTATTCTTTGATTCTTAATTCGTGGAAATTCGTGTAACCTGTCTGCCGACAGGCAGGTTCGTTGCAAAATAAAAATAAAAACTATGGCGGAAAAAATTTCAATGGGAAACGATGGAAAATTAAAGGTGCCAAACAACCCGACAATTCCTTTTATAGAAGGCGATGGTATTGGTCCCGATATCTGGGGAGCCAGTGTTCGTGTTTTTGATGCGGCAATTGAAAAGGCCTATCACGGAAAAAAGAAAATTAACTGGTTAAAAGTTTTAGCCGGAGAAGAAGCATTTAATAAAATGAAAAGCTGGATGCCGGATGAAACGATGAAAGCTTTCAAGGAATATTTAATAGCCATCAAAGGGCCGCTTACGACTCCCGTTGGAGGTGGCATTCGTAGCCTCAATGTAATGTTGCGACAGGATCTGGATTTATATGTTTGCCTTCGGCCGATAAAATATTTCGAGGGAGTTCCTTCCCCAATGTGGCAACCGGAAAAAGTAAACATGGTTATTTTCAGGGAAAATACCGAAGATATTTATGCAGGAATCGAATACATGACAGGAACGCCGGATGCGAAAAAATTACTGGATTTTTTACAGGAAGAATTGCAGGTAAAGAAAATCCGTTTTCCGGAAACGACTTCTTTCGGAATAAAAGTGGTGAGTAAAGAAGGCTCCGAAAGATTGATCCGCGCTGCAATACAATATGCCATTGATAATAAACTGCCTTCTGTCACTTTGGTACACAAAGGAAACATTATGAAATTCACGGAAGGCGCTTTTAAAAACTGGGGATATGAACTTGCCGAGAGTGAATTTAAGAACGAAGTTTATACCTGGCCTCAATGGGAATTTACTAAGAAAGAAAGAGGCGAAGCCGTTGCCAATGAAGACATGCGTATCGCCGCCATTGGAGGGAAAGTTATTATTAAAGATGCCATCGCAGATAACTTTCTGCAACAGGCTTTGCTGGCACCCCAGGATTATTCTATCATTGCCACATTAAATTTGAACGGAGATTATATCAGCGATGCGCTCGCAGCTCAGGTCGGTGGAATAGGAATTGCACCAGGAGCCAACATCAATTATATCACAGGCAGTGCAGTATTTGAAGCCACACACGGCACTGTACCTCGTTTTGCCAATACCAATAGTATGAATCCTTCTTCATTAATTTTGAGCGGAGTAATGATGCTGGAATATATGGGCTGGAGAGATGCCGCAGAAATGATTACCAATGCAATTGGAAAAACAATTAGAAAAAAAACAGTAACCATAGATTTTTATAACCTGATGAAAGGAGGGACGCTTTTGAAAACAAGTGAATTTGGGGATGCGGTTATTAAGAATCTTTGAATAATTGACGTTTGAAAATTGACGTTTGAAAATTTCTGTGTGTATAGATTTGATTATATTTGTGTATAAAACTTTTAAACTATGCGGACAAATATTGATATAGATGATAAATTATTACAGGATGCAATTAAATGGACAGGGCTCAAAAGCAAAAAGGAAACAGTTAATCACGCGCTGGAGGAATTAATTAAATTAGAAAAAAGGAAAAAACTTCTTTCATTAAGAGGTAAAGCAGTGTGGGAAGGAAACTTAGACGAAATGAGAACTTATGACAAATGGGACAATCATTGATTCGAGTGTTTGGGTTGATTATTTTAATGGCATCATCAATTTTAAGACAGATTCAACTACAGAATTGATAAAAAGGAATGAGGTTTTTATACTACCGGTTATTCTACAAGAAGTTCTTCAGGGAATAAAGGAAGATAAATTATTCAATTCAATTAGAGAAACTTTAGTGCCATTGGAATTTATCATCTATCATCAAATAGACATGTCTGTAGCCGCGGCATCATTGTATAGAAATATAAGAGCCAAAGGCATTACCATCAGAAAGCCAAATGATTGCCTCATTGCCTCAATATGCATTGACAACCATATCCCACTTCTCCATAATGACAAAGATTTTGATAATATTGCAAAACATACTTCACTAAAAATATATAAACCAACCAAATGACAAAAATTAAAGTAGCCAATCCTGTGGTAGAGATTGACGGAGATGAAATGACACGCGTAATCTGGAAATTTATTAAAGATCAACTCATACTTCCTTATGTAGATGTGGAAATAAAATATTTTGATTTAAGCATTCAACACCGGGATGCTACTGACGACCAGGTAACTGTGGATGCGGCTAATGCTATTAAAAAATATGGTGTCGGCATTAAGTGTGCTACGATAACTCCTGATGAAGCAAGAGTAAAAGAATTTGGTTTGAAACACATGTGGAAAAGCCCAAATGGAACAATAAGAAACATTCTTGATGGAACCGTTTTTCGTGAACCTATTGTAATGCAGAATATTCCAAGATTAGTTCCCAATTGGACAGCGCCAATAATAATTGGCCGTCATGCCTATGGCGATCAATATCGGGCTACCGATACAGTGATCAAAGGGAAAGGAAAACTGACCATGACTTTTACTCCGGAAAACGGTGAGCCTCAAACTTTTGATGTTCACGATTTTAAAGGCGATGGCGTGGCAATGTGCATGTACAATGTAGATGAAAGTATCGAAGGATTTGCAAGAAGCTGTTTCAATATGGCATTGAACAAAAAATGGCCTTTATACCTTTCTACAAAAAACACCATCCTCAAAAAATATGATGGCCGTTTTAAAGATATTTTTCAAACCATTTTTGAAAATGAGTTTAAAGCAAAATTCGATGAAGCCAAAATAACTTATGAACATCGCCTGATAGATGATATGGTAGCGAGCGCATTAAAGTGGCATGGCAATTTTATTTGGGCTTGTAAAAATTATGATGGTGATGTACAAAGCGATACTCTGGCGCAAGGCTTCGGCTCCCTTGGTTTAATGACTTCTGTTTTAATTACTCCTGATGGGAAAATTCTTGAAGCAGAGGCCGCTCACGGGACTGTGACCAGGCATTTTCGTGAACATGAGAAGGGAAATTCTACCTCAACAAACCCCATTGCTTCCATATTTGCGTGGACGAGAGGTCTTGCTTTTAGAGGAAAATTAGACAATAATCAACAATTAATTCATTTTGCAAATGCTTTGGAACAGGTTTGTGTTGAGACGGTAGAAAGTGGGAAAATGACAAAAGATCTTGCCGTGTGTATCAGTGGTAATAAGGTTTCGCACGGTAAGGACTATTTATATACTGAGGAATTTTTAGCTGCTTTAGTGGAAAATCTTAAAAAGAAATTAGATTAGAATATTCTATTTATCTTATATGAAAGATTAGAACGGGAAATTTCGGAACAAAGTTTGTGGCAAATTGAATCTAAATCAATTTCTCAAACTGTTATATAGAATTAAATAATAATTAATTAGTTCTTTGTTTTAAAGAGAGCAATTTGGTTTGTAACCTTTTTATGATGAAAACTGAATTATTGAAAAAAGAAAAACTTCCTGCAAAAAAGAAGATGCCAATTTTTCCGGTTGAAGAACAATTTAAATTAATGGCCAATTCAGCGCCTATGCTTTTATGGGTTTCGGGAGTGGATAGTAAATGTTCTTTTTTCAATAAAGCCTGGTTGAATTTCACGGGTAGAAAATTAGAGGAAGAATCCGGCGATGGCTGGACAGCAGGCGTGCATCCTGATGATCTGGGGAATTGTAAGAAAGTTTATGATGCCGCCTTTAAAAAACAAAAGAAATTTAAAATGGAATACCGCCTGCGCCGTAAGGATGGCCAGTATCGCTGGATGCAGGATAGCGGGATTCCTCATTTTTCAAAAGAAAAAGAATTTCTGGGGTTTATAGGTACTTGCGTAGATATTCACGAATTAAAAGAAATAGAGCATACCAAAGATCAATTTATAGTTGCAGCAAGCCACGAATTAAAAACCCCGCTTACTACACTCAACATATATCTTCAACTTTTGGCTGAGTATTTTAGAAGCCCCTCGCAGGATAATTACC
>DASSHD010000298.1:0-7528 GCA_035693085.1 Hanamia sp.
AATCAGAATGTCTCGGGACCAATGCAGTGCATTTTGAAGCAAATACCGTTTTGGCTGAAATGGCTGCTGAACTTGGTTTGCAGAACGATGAAAAAAAATACAATGAAGTTGCTGTACAAATCAAAAATGGTGTGAA
Source organism: Hanamia sp. (assembly GCA_035693085.1). Classification (GTDB taxonomy): domain Bacteria; phylum Bacteroidota; class Bacteroidia; order Chitinophagales; family Chitinophagaceae; genus Ginsengibacter. The sequence continues at coordinate 137 of DASSHD010000298.1, forward strand.
TCAATATTTGTGGCAGGAAAATAAGGGATATTATGGGCAATATTTGTATGGCAGAAATGATAAAATCCTTTCTCCAAAGTCAGAAGCATTGGGAGAAGCGCTTTCGATAATTTTTGGAGTAGCCGATAAAGCGAGACAAGAAAAAATTGTTTCAAACACACCGGTTACACCTTATGGAATATCCTGCATTTATCCGCAGATACCGGGTATTCCACCCTATCATAATGATGCGGTATGGCCTTTTGTAGAATCTTTCTGGGCGCAGGCTTCAGCAAAAGCAGGAGATGAAGAATCTGTTGTAAGAGCGATAAGTTCTGTATATCGTCCTGCGGCTTTATTTTTGACAAATAAAGAAAATTTTGTGGCTGGCAACGGCGATTATGCAGGCACTCAAATCAATTCAAGCAATATGCTTTGGAGCCTCTCCGGTAGTATCAGCCTTGTTTACAAAGTTTTGTTTGGGATGCAATTCAATACGTATAATCTTTCTTTTGAGCCTTTTGTTCCAAAGATTTTTAATGGAAAACGAACACTGGATAATTTTAAATACAGAAATGCTGTTTTAAATATTGAAATGGATGGTTATGGGAATTCCATAAAATCTTTTTCAATAGATGGAAAAGAATCTGATAAGCATGTGATTCCAACTGTATTGAAGGGGATTCATACTGTAAAAATTGTTTTAGGAAATATTAATTTACCTGCTGCAAAAATTAATGGTGTTGAGAATGTTTTCAGCCCGCAGATGCCTGTTGTCAATTATGAGAAAGGATTACTTTCCTGGCAAGATACCAGCAAAAATATTAGTTCATATAGAGTTTTGCAAAATGGTAAATTATTAGAAGAAACAACAGGCACCTCAATAAAAATTGATACCAATAAGTATGGGAATTACCGGGTGATTGCCATTGCCAATGACAAAACACAATCCTTTGCAAGCGGACCTTTGCAGGTGTATCCTTCAGTAAACGAACAAATAATACAAATAGAAGATTTCGTGAAAAAATCTGACAAACCTTACCAGGGATTTACAGGTACCGGTTTTGTGGAGATCAGTAAAACTATGAATCGGAAAATTGATTTTGCAGTGAATATAAAAGAGGATGGAAATTATATTCTGGATGTAAGATATGCTAATGGAAATGGTCCGATCAATACAGAGAACAAATGTGCCTTCAGAACTATTTCGATAGATAATAAAGATACCGGAACTTTAGTTTTCCCACAAAGAGGAAAAGAAGAATGGAGTAACTGGGGTTGGAGTAATTCTTTGAAAGTACCTCTGCCAAAAGGTTTGCATCATTTTGTTATCAGCTTTGAAAATTGGAATGAAAATATGAATGGAGATATCAACCAGGCGATGCTGGATTGTGTGAGATTGATAAAGCAGTAATAGAAATAGAGATTCCAGCAGAGGACTAAATATCTGCTTTTGTAATTAACTTCATTTAGAGTTTTTCAATCGGATTCTGTTGCGAAAACATATTGTCAAATAATTTTCTGCTACATATTGGTAACCGGGAGGGTCTTATCATATAGACCTGAAGAATTACAAAATTATATTGAAAGAAAAAGAATTAATTTCTCTTGAATGGATTGACGGAGGAAAATCAGGAAACGAAAGGAGAGTTTTGTTTTTATCGCTGGATAGTATAATTCGGTAACATGGCGTAGAACAGCAAGTCTTGGAAAATGGACTAAAGCCAAAGGGGCTTTGTGTGGGATTTAAGGTAGATGTTCAACCTTTGATAAATAACTTAGATTAGAATCTTTTTTGAAGAAATATCAAACACATGAGGCCAATAAGATGCAAACATAACAGTAAGATTTAGACGAAATATAACATTCTTTTGTTCTTGCTTCTGCCGTTAATTTACCCTTTTGAGCAAGAATCGCGTTGCCTGCCCGAATCATCATTCAGGCGAGGTTTACTATAATACTGCTTAATAAAAAAATTTTATCTTTCTAAAAGATTTGAAAGATGAGCTTTCGTGATGGATATTATGAAAGCTTTTTTTAGACCCCGAAAGGAAATTATTTAGAAATTTCTGTTTAAAAATTTACAATGAAAATAGAAAATATAATCTTTGATTTTGGTGGCGTTTTAGTGGACTGGAACCCAAGAAATCTTTACAAAGAACACTTTGGAAATGAAAATGAAATGGAACATTTTCTTACACACATTTGTACCGACGAATGGAATGCACAACAAGATAAAGGGCGTTCGTTGTCAGAAGGAACTATGATACTACAGAAGCAATTTCCTGAATTTCATTCTGCAATACAACTTTACTACGACAAATGGGAAACCATGCTGAAAGGCGATATACCGGGAACCGTATTCTTATTATATAAGCTAAAGAAGAAATACAAACTCTATGGCTTAACAAACTGGTCTGCAGAAACAATTTCAATTGCTTATAAAAGGTTTTCTTTTTTTAAAGAATTTGACGGGATAGTTGTATCAGGAGAAGAAAAAATGATAAAACCTGATAAAAACATTTTTCTTTTATTACTTGACAGGTACCATCTAAAGGCAAAGACTTCCATTTTTATTGACGACAACATACATAATATCAAAGCCGCTGAGGAAGTTGGTTTATACGGAATACATTTTGAAAGTTCAATCCAGTTGGAAAAGCAGTTGTCATCAATAAACGTAATTTAAAAATTGATTTAAATAACAATGAACACCTGACAGGTTTAGCAATAGGCTGACCGACGGAAAACAATCGTCTTCAAATATCTTTTTTACAATCTGAAAATAGAATGCCGACTATATAGTACCAGCATAAAATCGTATAGAGTTAAGTACAGATTAGTTAGCGTTAAAGATAAAAGTGAAAATAATAAAATATTTTATAAAAAAAGTGTAACATGTCATGAACTTGCTCCGAGGCTTCATAGGAGAGTAATCGAAGAATCAATTTGTAATAATTTTAAACTTTTATACTACTTTCGTAGCATAGTCAGCTATTACTTCCAGAAACTTCAGGATACCACCGGCTGCTTATTATTCAAGACATAAAACAATCAGACAACCACTTATAATAATAAAATGAATTCGGTTAGCGAATCTGAAATTGAATACAGTTTTATCAGTAAGTTTACTGATCTTAAATATACCTTTCGTTCTGATATAAGGAATCGTAAAGCCCTGGAGGAAAATTTTCGCAAGAAGTTCGAGACATTAAACCGGGTGAATTTAACTGACAGTGAATTTTTTCGCCTCCGTGATGAGATTATCAATCCTGATGTATTTGCTGCTTCGAAGTTTCTGCGGCAGATCAATACCTTTCAGCGGGAAGATGGCACACCCTTACATTATACACTCGTTAATATAAAAGACTGGTGCAAAAATGAATTCGAAGTAATCAACCAGTTACGGATGAATACTGAAAACAGTAATCACCGCTATGATGTTATCATTCTGATCAATGGGATACCGGTAGTGCAGGTTGAATTGAAAACGTTGGAAATAAGCCCACGACGTGCTATGCAGCAAATTGTGGATTACAAAAATGACCCGGGGAACGGTTATACCAATTCGCTGCTTTGTTTTATGCAGTTGTTTATCGTGAGCAACCGAACGAATACTTATTATTTTACCAACAACCGGAATCAGCATTTCAGCTTTAATGCCGATGAACGCTATTTGCCGGTGTACCAATGGGCAAGCGAAGACAATAAAAAAATCAACCACTTATATGATTTCACTGAAAAGCTTTTGGCCAAGTGCACGCTGGGTGAAATGATTAGCCGCTACATGGTTTTGGTAGAAAGTGAGCAAAAGCTAATGATGATGCGCCCTTACCAGATTTATGCGGTAAAAGCCATTGTTGACTGCATCCATCAAAACAGGGGAAATGGTTATATCTGGCATACCACAGGCAGCGGTAAAACATTGACTTCATTCAAAGCATCTACTTTATTAAAAGACAATCCCGATATAGATAAATGTTTGTTTGTGGTTGATCGCAAGGACCTTGACCGTCAAACCCGTGAAGAATTTAATAAATTCCAGGAAGGATGCGTGGAAGAAAATACCAATACGGAAACGCTGGTACGGCGCATGCTTTCGGAAGATTATGCAGATAAAGTAATTGTTACTACCATTCAAAAACTGGGATTGGCATTAGACCCAACGCATAAAAAAAACTATAAGGAACGGTTACTACCACTCAGGGATAAACGCTTTGTTTTTATTTTTGACGAATGCCACCGTTCTCAATTTGGCGATAACCACCAGGCGATAAAAGATTTCTTTCCAAAAGCCCAACTTTTCGGTTTTACCGGTACACCTATTTTTGAACAAAATGCAAGCTATGTACAAAAAGACGGACAGGAAGGCTCCTTTAAAACTACGCAGGATGTTTTTCAAAAGCAATTACATGCCTACACCATCACGCATGCTATTGAAGACCGGAATGTATTGCGTTTTCATGTGGACTATTATAAACCGGATGGAAAGGTAAATACCGGCAGCTCAATGCATCGTTTGGCAGTGGCAGAAGCTATTTTAAATAAACATGATGCCGCTACCGATTCACGGCGGTTTAATGCGTTCCTGGCTACCGGCTCTATCAATGAAGCCATCGAGTATTATGAACTTTTTAAACAACGACAAACCGAAAGGAAGGAAAAAGATGAAAATTTTCAACCCTTGAATATTGCCTGCGTGTTTTCACCACCTGCCGAAGGCAATAAAGATGTACAGCAGCTACAGGAAGATTTGCCGCAGGAAAAAGAAGATAATGAAACAGCGCCGGATGAAAAGAAACTGGCTTTAAAAGCCATTATAGCCGAATATAATAAAAGCTATGGCACCAACCACGCTATCGGTGAATTCGATTTATATTACCAGGATGTGCAGCAGCGCATCAAAGACCAAAAATATTCCAACGAAGATTATCCGCGTGCCAACAAAATAGATTTGGTGATTGTGGTGGATATGCTGCTCACAGGTTTTGATTCGAAATATCTAAACACTTTGTATGTAGATAAGAACCTGAAATATCACGGGCTGATACAGGCTTTTTCACGAACCAACCGGATATTGAATGATACCAAACCTTATGGAAATATCCTGGATTTTCGCAAGCAACAAACAGCAGTGGATGAAGCCATAGAATTATTTTCCGGTGCGAAAAAAGAGGAGGCCAAAGAAATATGGCTGGTGGAATCTGCACCTGTAGTGATTGGAAAATACGAAAAGGCAGTGGCTGCGTTGAATAAATTTATGCAATCGCGTGGGCTGGAATGCAAAGCGGAAGAAGTAAATAACCTGCAGGGAGATATTGCCCGTGCTGAATTTATCAACCACTTTAAAGAAGTGCAAAGGCTGAAAACCCAGCTTGACCAATACACTGATTTAACGCCAGCAAACAAACAAATAATCGAGAATTTGCTTCCGCAGGAAGAGTTGCGCTCTTTTAAAGGTGCTTATCTTGAAACAGCCAAACAGTTGAAGGAAGTGCAGGGAAAGGAAGGTGAAAACCTTAGTCCGATAATCGGGCAATTGGATTTTGAATTTGTGCTATTTGCCTCCGCCGTGGTGGATTATGATTACATTATGAAGCTGCTAGCCGGAAACATGCAGAATAAGCCGGCGAAGCAAAAAATGACGATGGAGCAGATTATTGATTTGCTAAGTTCCAGCGCAAACCTTATGGGCGAGCGTGACGAACTGGTAGATTATATCAAAAGACTGCAATGGGACAAAGGACGCTCTGTAGATGAAATTAAAGATGGGTATGAAAAATTTAAAGAAGAAAAGTTAGCAAAGGAATTGGCTGATATTGCCGGAAAACACAGGCTGCAAACAGCGGCATTGGAAAGTTTTGTAGATGGCATTTTGGACAGGATGATATTTGACGGAACAAAATTGAGTGATTTGTTAGCGCATTTGGAACTGGGCTGGAAAGAGCGTGCAAAAGAAGAATTGGCATTAATGCATGACCTGGTTCCACTCTTAAAAAAACGAGCGCAAGGCCGTGAAATATCAGGTTTGAATGCGTATGAGTGATAATAGTCTTAACTATGATTTTTATGATGAAATGATTGGTATGATAAAAAGGGAAAGCAAAATCATGGCCAATCACAAAAATCAAATGAATCACAGTTCAGACAATTAGAAAAATCTAAGCCCATCACAAAATCAAATGAATCATAGTTCAGACAATGAGTAAAGAAATAAAAAGTAAGATAGTGCCGAAGTTGAGGTTTCCCGAGTTTAGAGGTAGCGATGATTGGGAAGAAAAACCTTTGAGTAGTGTATGTAACTCATTCAGTGGTGGAACTCCAACAACTTCTCAAAAAGAATTTTATGGGGGAGATATACCTTTTATTCGTTCTGCGGAAATAAGTAAAGATTTTACAGAGCTATTTGTAACAGAGGAAGGATTAAAAAATTCTTCTGCAAAATTGGTGAGCAAAGGTGATGTATTGGTTGCACTCTATGGTGCAAATAGTGGTGATGTATCATTAGCGAAAATTGACGGAGCTATCAATCAGGCAGTATTATGTTTAAAATCTACTGAAAATAATTCATTCGTTTATCAATTCCTTTTATTTAAAAAAAACTGGATAGTTTCAACGTATATCCAAGGTGGGCAGGGCAATCTTTCCGGCGATATAATTAAATCATTAAAACTTGCATTTCCTAAACTTTCCGAACAACAAAAAATCGCCTCCTGCCTTTCTTCTTTAGATGAATACGTTACAGCAGAAAGCCAAAAACTCGAAGCGCTGAAAACTCATAAAAAAGGATTGATGCAACAGCTATTCCCCGCAGAAGGGGAAAGAGTGCCTAAGTTGCGTTTTCCGGAGTTTAAGTTTAGCGGGGAGTGGGTTTTTGAAAAATTAGGTGAGGTTTATTCTTTTATTTCAACGAACTCTTTTTCAAGAGATAACTTGAACTATAAGAATGGGTCAATAAAAAACATCCATTACGGCGATATACATACAAAATTTGCTAATCTCTTCGACATTCAAAAAGAAGAGGTTCCTTTTATAAATCTTGAAATGAATATAGGTAAAATCAAACCTGAATGCTATTGTATTGAGGGTGATGTAGTTTTTGCTGATGCTTCAGAGGATTTAAACGATATAGGTAAAAGCATCGAATTAGTAAATCTAAATAATGAGAAACTGGTTTCAGGAATGCATACGCTATTAGCAAGGCAAAAGCAAAATAAATTAGTCGTTGGATTTGGTGGCATCTTATTCAAGTCAAACAACGTTCGAACTCAAATACAAAGAGAGTCTCAGGGAACCAAAGTTCTAGGAATCTCTTCATCGCGACTAGAAAAACTTAAAATCTATTATCCGAAAAATGAAAAAGAGCAACAAAGAATTGTAGATTGCCTTTCTTCTTTAGATGATTTAATTACA
>DASSHD010000299.1:0-7124 GCA_035693085.1 Hanamia sp.
GTTTTGTATGCATAATTCTGCAACCATTTATAAGTAGCCCACCATGCGATTGGCGCCGCAATAATAAAAGCGAGAAGCACTAACCTCATGAAATCTATAGATAAAGAAGAGGTAATCTGCATCACAGATGCACCTAAAACTTTTCTTACTCCAATTTCTTTTTTACGACTGTTGGTTGTAAAAATTACCAATCCCAATAAACCCAAACAACTGATAAGAATAGCAAGCCCTGTTGACCATTTTAAAAGACTTGCGGTCCTTTGTTCACTTTGGTAAAGATTGGCGATTTTTTCATCCACAAACTGATAACTGAAATCTTCATCAGGATAAATACTCTTAAATGCTTTTTGAATTCTGCTGATGCCGGCTTTCCATTCGAAACCGCTGATAGTATTTGGTTTCAGCCGAATGTGAAAAGTGGAACCATTGCTTCCTGCAAATACCAGGGGATCTATCAGCGCACGGGTGGAAGTTTCATGAAAATCCTGCATCACTCCAACGATCGGCATATTTTTCCCGTTAAAGTTCAATTGTTTTCCAAGAGCATCTTCCGGTTTCTGAAATCCCAATAATTTAGCGTAGGTATCATTGATAATAAATTCTTTCATGGTATCGCTCGGTTCCACGTCCCTTCCCGCCAGCAATTTTAACCGGTAAACTTTCAGGTAATTGGGATCGCCCCAACGGATCTGTATATTAGCTTTTAGATCTTTTTTTTCTGCATAGGAAACATTTGTGAAAGCCACACCTCTCTCTGCCGGAGAGAGAAAACCTCTACTAGCTATGTCAACTTCGGGAATGGCATTAATGTCATTAAGCAATTTTTGACTGTTAGCGGCGATAGTATCACGCGGTGTATCAAAAGTGAGGATGCCATCTTTGGCAAAACCAAGATCTGAATTAATAGAATAGTTGATTTGCTTGCTTACCATTAAGGTAGCGATCACAAAAAATTGTGCGATTACAAACTGCGAAACCGTAAGTGTTTTTCGAACCCATGCATTGCGTGTTTGTGAAGAATGTGAAACCGATTGATTTTTTAAAACCAATACCGGCTTGAATCCTGAGAGGATCATAGCAGGATACAAACCTGAAAGAAAACTAACACACACCGTGAGCAATACCAAAAAGGTAATGATTGAAGGCTGATGTAATAAATCGAAATGCAATCCCTCCGGAATAAAATTGGCAAACATTTTCAACAGAATCGGTGCAATGATCACTGAAAGAATCGTGGCGACAATAGTGATAAAATGTGTTTCCGTTAAAAATTGAAATACAAGATTTTTCCTGGAGCTTCCCATCGTTTTTCTGATGCCAATTTCTTTTGCGCGCTGAGATGCCTGCGCGGTAGTAAGATTGATAAAATTAATACAACCTAATAATAGCAAAAATGCAGCTATTGCCAGAAGCCCGTATAGTGTTGACTTATCAGCAATCCTCCCGCCAACGGCAGGATATTTACCATTAAAATGAATATCACTTAAAGGCTGCAAATGGAACACCATTGTGTTAGCCGCGTCTTTGTTGGCATCTTTATCATATTTATTCAAAAGATTTTTTAATTGCGCTTCTGTTCTTTCGGGGGAAGTGTTTTTTGAAAGTTTGATATACAACTGTGAATAGGCCATCCAATCATTCCAAACGTTCATCATGAAATCATTTTGAAGACTTGTTTTTGCAATGGTAGCATAGGAAATAAATTCGGCAGCATTGAAAACAGTTTGTTCGTCTAAATCTGTTACCACGCCAGCCACGGTTGTAGTAAGGTTACCATTATAATTGATTTGCCTGCCAATTATATTCTGTGCAGATAAATTGGGAAAGTATAGCCGGGCGCGGCTTTCGGTAAGCACTACAGAAAAAGGATCTTCTAAAGCTGTTTTTTGAGATCCGGCAATCCATTTATAATTAAGAAGCTGAAAATATTGTGGATTGGTAAAAATAATATTGTGTTGGTTTTTAAATATCAATGGAGCCACTTCACTTTTCTTTTCGATGCTCACTTTTGCGGTGGCATCTCCCTGGAATTGCATAAGAGGAACAGTAAGTTCTACGCCGGTTACTTCATTTCTAACCGCATTGCTCAAAGGAGCCTGAACACCGGTGCTGTGGCCTTCAGTACCGTTGAATTTTGCATCAATTACCACACGATAAATCCTATCGTTATCTTTTTCAAACTTATCAAAACTAAATTCGTAATGAACAATTAAAAATATTATCAGTGCGGCGCTGATGCCAATGGATAAACCAAGTACATTGATAGCTGAAAAAGATTTATTTCTTTTAAAGTTCCGGAGAGCGGTTTTGAATCCGGTAGTTATTGGATAATTTCTTATCATAATTAATTTCGTTTAAACATTACTGTTATTGTTTGTTTCAATTTTTACGTTTTATAGTAAACCAACAAATATTTCATATTCCTATTCACTCCTCAAGCTCTCCACAGGATTTGCTACCGCTGCTTTTATCGCTTGAAAACTAACAGTTATTATTGTAATAAAAATGGCTACCAAAGCAGATATTATAAAAACACCCGCGCCAATGTTGATCCGGTAATTATAGTTCATCAGCCAGTCATGTAAAAAATAATATGCGATAGGCGATGCAATAACACAACTCAGAAAAACCAATACGATAAAATCTTTTGATAACAACATCCAAACCTGCGAAACCGATGCGCCCAGCACTTTTCGAATGCCAATTTCTTTGGTGCGCTGCTCTGCCACATAAGCCGCTAATCCAAAAAGGCCAAGACAAGAAATAAAAATGGCAAGGCCGGCAAATAATCCCGCTAACTTCCCGATCAGCGTTTCCAGTTTAAATTTTGAAGCATAATCTGTATCTGAAAAAGAATAATCATAAGGATAGGCAGGTTCATATTTATTAAAGATAGAAGTGAGCTGCGCGATAGCATCCTGCGTTTTAATATTTGGCGCAAGGCGATACATCATCACACTCACATTTTTAGGATTGTATAAAAACATAGTAGGGTCTGCGGAGGCAAAAGGAGTTAGCATCAGAGCGTCTTTCGCAATGGCAATGATCCTAAGCTGATGTCCCTGCCAGTTTATAATTTGATTTAGAGGTTCTTTTATCCTCATGCGTTTGATAGCCGCTTCATTAAAAATAACGTTGGTGGTATCCGCTGCACTGCTGAATTCACGGCCGGATTTCAATTCCATTCCAAGGGTTTTAAAATAATCATCCGAAACCATAATGGTTCCCATTTCAATAGTTTCACCTGCATGTTTACCGGGCCACTGTTCAACATCAGAATGCCACCAGATATTTGTGGCAGGACTGGACGCTGCTGTTACAGATTCCACGATATTTTTTTGTAGTAATTCATTTTTAATTGCAGTATAATTTTTGGCAAGATCATCATTCATGTTTGTTTGTATCAGCCTGTTTAAATTGTAACCTGTTGGCCTGTCTTTAGCAAAATTTACCTGCTGGTAAATAATTATCGTACTTATTATTAATGCAATAGAACAACTGAATTGTATTACAACTAATATCCTTCTTGAAAGTGAAGAAGTCTTTCCCGTGTGCATCGTTCCTTTTAAAACTTTTACAGGATTGAATGAAGAAAGATAAAAAGCCGGCCTGCTGCCCGCAAGTAAAGCCGTAAGCAAAATGCACCCCATCATTAACAGCCAGAAATATCCATTTGAATAAGGTATGCTGATATGCGTTTTGGTAAGCGTATTAAAAGCGGGCAGCGCTAATTGCACAAACAACAATGAAAAGGCAAATGCAATTATTATAAGTAAAAATGCTTCAGAAAGAAATTGAATGATAATATCTTTTCTCTGTGAACCAATCGCTTTTCTAACACCAACTTCTTTGGCTCTTTTTTCTGAACGTGCAGTTGTAAGATTAACGAAGTTGATACATGCAATAATCAACACAAGCAAGCCGATAATAGAAAACATATTTACGTAAATCAAAAACCCGGCGGTGTCTTGTCCGTTTACATAGTTGGAATACAAATGCCAGCGCTCAAGAGGCTGCAACGTTACATAAGAGCCCATAGCATTGATGTTGCCTTCTTCCGTATGTTCAATATTTCTGATTTTAGGAGCTACCTGGGCGTAAGAAATCCCAGGTTTTAGTTTCACAAATGTTTCAAGATTATTATTGCTAAAAGTACTCTCTTCATCTTCTTTTACAGAAGGATTTTTTTGATAGATATAAGTGGATGGCACTACGAAATTAAAATTAACTGTTGCATTGCCTGGAATATCTTTCAATACACCTGTTACTTTAAGATTGTCTGTATTATCAAAGCGAACCATTTTATTCATCGGGTCTTCGTTGCCGAACAAAGCCTTCGCCATTTTTTGGGTAATTACTATGGAATAGGCATCTTTAAAAGCAGTGTTGGCGTTGCCTTCAGCAAAAGGATATTGAAGTATCTTCAAAAAATCAGGTCCCGCAATAGCGCCGGCGGGGTATAATTTTTTATTACCAACCATTAGTCCATGCTGCCCGTACAGTTGGCCTTCAGCCGTGTATTGTATTTCAGGAACCTGGTTGCGTAATGCTTCCACCAATTTTAATGAAGTACTTTTAAACGTAAGTGTGTCGCCATTGCTATCAAAGTTGCGCTGCACGCGATATGCAGATTGGTATTCAGGCAAAAATTTATCATAAGAATATTGATTATATACCCAAAGGCCAATTAATAATGCGACCGCCATTCCTATGGCGAGGCCAACAACATTCAATGTGCTGTAACCAATTGTTTTGATAATATTGCGCCAGGCGGTTTTGAAATAATTTTTTATCATAGTTATTTTCGTTTATGAATTATTGTTATACTATAGTAAACCAACAAATATTAAAGAGTCTTGTTTTTCATATTTTCATATTCCCAATTTTCACATTTGCATTTATTCACTTCTCAAACTTTTCACGGGGTTTGCCATAGCCGCTTTTATCGCCTGGAAACTAACTGTTATTAAAGCGATAAGAATAGCAACCATTCCTGCAATTAAAAATATCGACCAGCTAAGATGAATCCTGTACGCAAAACCTTGCAACCATTTTTGAGCAGCCAGCCACGCTACCGGGAATGCAATAAAAAGGGAAATAAAAACTGGTTTTAAAAAATTGGAAGACAACAGCGTAACAATATTTTTTGATGAAGCGCCTAATACTTTTCGTATGCCGATTTCTTTATTGCGCTGCTCTGCTGTGAACATGGCCAGACCAAAAAGGCCGAGGCACGAAATAAAAATCGCTAAAAAAGCAAAGTAGTTCGACAGCTTACTTACTACCTCTTCACTTTTGTAAAGTTTGGCATACTGCAGGTCAGAGAACTGGTAAGTAAAAGGAAATTTTGGATTCAGGTCTTTACAGATTTTCTCTAAATCTGCTAAAGCTTGTTTTGTTTCGCCGGCTTTAATGCGCACTAATATTGTTCCCCAATTCCAGTTTTCATCAAGCCTTATAATCAGCGGTTCAATAGGTGTATGAAGAGAATTAAAATGAAAATCTTTAATAACGCCAATAATGGTTCCATCATGCCTGCCCCATGTTATCGTTTTTCCAATAGGGTCTTTTAAACCGATTTTTTTTACAGCCGTTTCATTCAGCAATAAACTTGAAGAATCATTAAAGGCTTTTGAAAAATCACGTCCGTCTGCAAGTTTCATGTCCATTGTTTTTACAAAATCATAGCCAACCACTCCATCGGCAAATGATACATTTAGGTTGGGGTCTTTACCCGGCCAGGAGATACTGTTGGTATGATGTTCAATGTCTGTAGGAGAATTTCTCATTTTTGAAATATTCAAAATGGCCGTATTGTTTTTTGCTTCCTGCTTGAATACATCATATTTTTTAACGAGATTCCCTTCAATCGGTATGTACAGAAGATTGTCTCTGTTATAGCCAAGATTTTTGTTTTGCACGTATTTCATTTGCTGATAAATAACGATCGTAGCTATGATAAGAATAATAGAAAGTGCGAACTGAAATACAACCAACCCCTTGCGAAAAAAAATACTGACCCAGCCAAATTGTAGCTTTCCTTTTAATACGCGGACAGGATTGAGAGACGATAGAAAAAATGCAGGATAACTTCCTGCTACCAGGCCTGTTAGTAATAAAAAGGCGGCAATAATTGCATAGAAAAAAGGCTGATGAATTGGTAAAACCAAATATTTTCCTGTTAGATTATTAAACGCAGGCAACAGCAATGAAGTGAGAACAAGCGCTATAATAACTGACATAAAAGTAAACAAGATAGCTTCGCCTATAAATTGCCCTATCAATGATAAACGCATTGCACCAACCACTTTTCTGATGCCTACTTCTTTTGCTCTTTTTGAAGAACGCGCCGTTGCCAGGTTCATAAAATTGATGCAGGCAATCAGTAAAATAAAAATCGCGATGATGCTGAAAAGATGAACATATTCAATGCGGCCGCCATCAATATAACCATCTTTAAAATTGGAATATAAATATCGTTGCGTAAATGGTTGTAAAGCCAGTTGGATAAGCAATCCCTTTGATTTAGGTTGAAACCGGTAGATAAAATCTTTTATTTTGGCTTCCACGTTAACAGGGTTAGCATCTTTGCGAAGCTGGATAAACGTTTGTGGGTCAGTGTTACCCCAATTATTAACCCAATCATTTTGTTTTACAAAATCTGTCCAGCTTCTTAAGAAATCAAATTGAAGTGAAGAGTTGGCAGGAACATTTTCAAAAACTGCCGTTACCTTAAGGGCTTCTTTATTTTCAAACCGGATTGTTTGGCCAATTGCTTTTTCGGGACTTCCAAAAAAATTATCGGCCATCTTTCGTGAAATAGCAATGCCGGAAGGTTCGCTTAAAGCTGTCTTTACGTTTCCCTGGAGTAAATGGAAACTGAACATGTTGAAAAAATCAGCGCCTGCAAACATGCCCGTCATTTTATTGATTTTATCTCCGGCTTCAAAAGTATTTTGGGTTCCGGGAGCAGCCGCATATTCAAACCCACTTGCATATTGTATTTCAGGGATTTGCTTTTTCAATTCCTGCGCCAGCAACCCTTGTGTCGGATAACTTGCATCAATCTTTCCATCATAAGTCCAGCGTTCATATACCTGGTACAATTGTTTTCCGTTTTTATG
>DASSHD010000300.1:0-13324 GCA_035693085.1 Hanamia sp.
TATTCCGGGGATATTGATTTTATCTAATAATAATTTTTTCGACATACTTTCTTTGAATTGCGGGAATTATCTTTTTTAATTATTCATAGCACTATTATTTCTGCATTCTTCAATTATCTGATCCACTTTTTCAGGCGTAAGATGCTCTTTATAAAACTTACCCATTTGCATCATTGGCGCATAGCCACATGCACCGAGACATTCAACTGTTTTTAAAGTAAACATACCATCTTTGGTAGTTTCTCCAACTCCAATGTCTAATTTCTGTTTGATATAATCAATGATCTGGTCACTTCCTCTCAACATGCATGGGCCTGTTTGGCAAACTTCAAATACATATTTACCAACAGGCTTCAGATTGAACATTGTGTAAAACGAAGCAACCTCATAAACTTCTATCGGTTGAAGATTTAATAAAGAAGCTACATAATCCATCGCGTTTACATTAAGCCAGCCAAATTCTTCCTCGGCCAAATGAAGTACACCCAACAAGGCGCTTTTTTGTTTGCCTTCAGGATAATGACTGATGAGTTCATTAACCTTATCTAATTTTTCCTGTGAAAATTGTACGCTCATTTGTTTCTCTTATTTTTTTTTGTGAGTTTATCCACATCCGCAATATCCTGTGGCCTTCCTGCTTTTTGCTTTACAATTATCAGTTCGTTATAACCAATAAAATTAACAGGCACATTTTCTAAACTTACTATTTTTTTATTTTGCCATGCTTCCTCAAAAGGAACGCCGTCAAGATCGTTTAAAATATCAATTCGCAATGGTGGAAAACCCAATTGCATAATTAAATCTCTTTTTAAAAAATCCTCTTTATTTAATTTTAAAGAACTAAAACCAAAATCATTTATTACCCGAACCATTTTGGCAGCATTCCTTTCCGACATCTCAATACAAACATCAATATCTTTTGTTGATCTCGGATAACCATGAACACTTACAGCATACCCGCCAATTATCAAATATTTTACTTCATGCTTATTGCACAATTCGATGAATTCGATAATATCCCTTTCAAGGTTAATCATCTTCTTCATACCGATTTCTTTTCGAAACTACTTTAGTTATTCTTCTCTTAGCATCTGCAAAAAACATATTTCTGAGTTGTATCAATTCCTGCAATCTTTCTTCAGCACTTGCGTTTGCCCAATATTCATCATCTGCTTCTTCAGCCTCTTTAAAGTTTAACTTTTTTACAACTGCAACTATTTTTCTTTCTTTCTGCATTCTTAATTTTTAATTCTCAATTTCATCAAGCATCCAATTCTCCGGCTATCAAATTCAAACTACTCATCGTAATAATGGCATCACTCAATAATCCTCCTTTCGTCAATTCAGAATAAGCCTGGTAATAAATAAAACACGGCCTCCTGAAATGAAGTCGGTAAGGAGATCTTCCTCCATCTGTAATTAAATAAAATCCAAGTTCACCATTCGCTCCTTCTACGGAAGAATAAATTTCGCCCACAGGCATCTTTGTTTCCCCCATGATAATTTTAAAGTGATAAATGAGCGCTTCCATTTTTGTATATACGTCCTTCTTATCCGGTAAATAATAATCCGGGATATCGGCATGGAAAACTTCTGCTTCGGCGCCTTTAAATTCCTGCACTTTTTGATATGCCTGTTTTATAATTTCCAGGCTCTGCCACATTTCCTGGTCCCGTACTAAAAATCTATCGTAACAATCGCCTGTAGTACCAACAGGAATCGTGAAATTAAAATCTTCATAGCTGCTGTAAGGTGTATGAATTCTCACATCATAATCTACCCCTGCAGCTCTCAGGTTAGGTCCGGTAAAGCCATAATTCAATGCACGTTCTGCAGAGATTGGCCCCACTCCTATTGTGCGATCCATAAATATCCGGTTACGCACAAAGAGATTATTAAATTCTTCTAAAGCTGGAGGCCATTCTTTAATAAATCTTTCTAATTTTTCAAAAGCCTGGTTGGTAAAATTTCTTTCAAAGCCTCCTATACGGCCCATATTAGTTGTAAGCCGCGCGCCACAAATTTCTTCATAAATTTCATAAATCAATTCCCTGTATTGCATCAGGTAAAGAAATCCTGAGAAAGCTCCGGAATCCACACCCACAATAGAATTACAGATCAAATGATCAGAAATGCGGGCGAGTTCCATTATTATAATCCGCAAATAATCCACACGTTTGGGAATTTTTACACCAAGCAATCTTTCGCATGTAATATGCCAGCCAAAATTGTTGATAGGAGAAGAGCAATAATTCAACCTGTCTGTAAGAGTAGTAATCTGGTATGGCGTTCTGTGTTCGGCAATTTTTTCAAAAGCACGATGAATATATCCAACAGTTTGTTCCGCACTTACAACTGTTTCGCCGTCAAGCTCTACAATATTCTGAAACACTCCATGGGTAGCAGGATGTGTAGGCCCCAAATTTATTGTAGTAGTTTGTTTTTCAACATTCCCTTCTGGTAAGGTTACATGCTCGCTCATTTTATTTTTGTTTTTTTGGCCTCCCTGCTCCGCCTAAGGCGTAAGGTTTCTTGAAACCTAAAATTCTGATTATTTGTTTGTTCACTATTAATTCTAATTCTTTCTAAACTTCTAAAGCCTACGATAGCTCCCTGGCTAAACTTTTCTAAACACAAAAATTAAAATCTTTCTTATTTGCCTGTCTGCCGACCAGGCAGGTTCGTTTACTGAATCATTTGTAACCACAAGGAGTTCTCCCTACGAACGTCCAAACATCTCATCATCTTTATCTGTCCTTTTTTGATCCTCTAACGGAAACTCTTTCCTCAATGGAAAATATTCCATTTCATCTACATTTAATATTCTTTTAAGATTGGGATGGCCTACAAAATTTACTCCATAAAAATCATAAGTTTCTCTCTCCATCCAGTTAGCTGCTGAGAATAACATACTCGAACTAAAAACATCTGGTTTTTCTATAGCAGTAAAAACTTTATACCGAATACGAATGTTATCTGTAAGATTATGCAAATGGTAAATGACAGCTAATTCTTTTCCTTTATCATCCGGATAATGAACAGCACATAAATCTGTCATAAACTGAAACTTAAGTTCAGGTTCATCATAGAGGAATTGAAGCACTTTAAGATTCAGATTTTTATCTGAAGAGAAAGTCAGCATACCATAAGGCTCTTCCCAACCGGTAATTTGTTCACCAAATTTATCAGTTAATTTCTGTCTGATTATTTCATTAGTTAAAGCCATAGTTCTTTATTTCTTTTCTCTCTACTTGCTACTTTGATCTTTATTTTTACTGAATCCCATAAGTTTCCATTAATTCCTTATATCGTTCAGAATGTCTTCTTCTCAGGCTTTCGTTTCCTACAATATCCTGTATTCTCAAAAAACCATCAATAATTGCTTCAGGGCGTGGAGGACAGCCTGGCACATACACGTCAACCGGAATAACCTGGTCAATGCCTTGCAAAACAGAATATGTATCAAAAATTCCACCACTGCTTGCACAGGCGCCCATAGCCAAAACCCAACGTGGCTCTGCCATTTGAAGATAGACCTGTTTTACTACCGGAGCCATTTTTTTAGCAATAGTACCTATTATCATTAAGAGATCGCATTGGCGGGGAGTGAAAGCAACTCTCTCTGCGCCGAACCTTCCCAGATCGTAATGAGAAGCCATCAATGCCATGAATTCTATACCGCAACAACTTGTAGCAAAAGGTAATGGCCAGATAGAGTTTTTTCTTGCAAGCCCGACAACATCACTGAATTTTGCTGCAAAAAAGCCTTCTCCGGTGTAACCATCTGGAGACGATACATAGGATATAGGTTTCTCCAAATTTTTTTGAGTAATATTATATTGAACAGGACGTGACATAATTTTTTTAATTAGGTGATTAGCCAATTAGATAATCCCGAAAAGAAGGGACAAGTTGTGCTAATTCGATAATTCGATTTTTTTAATTTATTAATACATTCCAATTTTCTCATTTCCACATTTTCTCACTAACTTTCATCTTCCCAGTTTAAACCACCTTTTTTAATGATATAAATAAAACCAGTAATAAAAAATCCAACAAACATAAAGATAGCGCCAAATCCACTCCAACCCAATTCTCTAAAGTTAACTGCGTAAGGATAAAAGAAAATAACTTCCACGTCAAACAAAACGAATAGAATTGCAACCAAAAAATATTTTACAGCCACAGGCCTCCTCGCATTTCCCTGAGATTCTATTCCGCTTTCAAAATTGACTAATTTATCTGCTGTTTTTCTTGAAGGCCCTAAAACATTTGTTCCCCATATCATCACAGCTAACAGCCCTGCAGCAAAGATCAATTGAATACCAATGGGTAAATAATCAGAAGTGCTATTTATATTATGTGCCTGTAGAAAAAAGTGTATCAAAATTAAAATTTTACGGTGCAAAAGTAATGAAGCAATATCAATTATCCATGAGAGAAATTAACGATCAAAAAAGTTTTAAATTTTTAATCCATCAATAATTATAAATCATTTATAAAAATTCCATCAATAAAAAACTCCTGACAATGCAGGAGCTTTTTATTGAAATTTTTTATTTTATTACTTCTTTGGTTTTTCGGGTTCAGAAGGTTTGTTAGCTCTGTTGGCCGCATCTTGTTCTTGTTTTTGGACAGCAGCCAAAGCTTTTTGTGTTTGAAGCGCAGTAGCATCTGTAGGATCTACTTCTAATATTTTATCATTATAAATAATGGCAGTATCTGTATTGTGCTTTATATTATAATAATAAGCAACCATGTACCTTAAAGCAGGGACCAGTTTATCTTTTACAGACTCTTTATCTTTAGTAGTATCACCGATAGCAATTACTTTTTCGTAATCAGGTTTTGCCAGACCTAAAGCCGCTGAAGTATCAATGCCCTCTTTTGCACGGGCGCCCAAATACCAGCCATAAATATCTTCAGGATATTTTTGTTGATACAGTTTAAAAACAGAATCGGCAGTTACATAGTTGCCCCCTCGATAATCATTATAACCTGCATAAAATAAATCTGTTTTTCCGTAACTTGTATCAACACTTAAAACTTTACCATACCATTTCCCGGCTTCAACATAATTTTTACTATCAACAAAACTCTGAGCTACATCCTTAACATATCCTATTTTATTGGCCATAACAGTATCCAAAGCAATTGCTTTATTAATATTTGATTCAGCCAATGCCTCCTGACCCGGGAATTTTAATAATATTTTTCCATAGGTAGCATAATCTTTCGGCCCTATCCTATCCGGATTTACTTTGGAAAAAAATTGTTCAAAGGCTTCTTTTGCCTTTAAAGAATCGCCCATTTTATCATAAGCATACCCTTTTAATCCGTATAAATTCGGATACGCTTTTTCGCCTGCCGCAGATATACAGGCATCCGCCTGTGTAATAGTTTCGGGATATTTTTTGGAAACAAGCATAAGAGATGCCTGGGCATAACAGTTCTTGGAATCTTTATCTGCAACTGCTATATATTTATTCAGATATTCTGCAGCAGCATTTACATCACGATTATAATAATAGCCATACAACCAATAATAAACGGGGGCAAAATTCGGATCTTCTCTGATAGCATCAAGGTAGTGTTTCATATAAATAGTTTCCTGGCCATAGCCCTGGGTTTCATAAATCCTGCCTATCATCCATTCGGCTCTGGCGTCTTTTGGGTCAAGTTCCAATGCCTTTTGGTAATTGACAATAGCATTGGAGCCATCGTTTAATTTCCAATATCCCTCACCAATCAGATTATATATTTCCGCATTTTTTTTATCTCTGTCTGCCGCTTGCTTCAGCATATCAATTCCATATAAAATATTCCCGTGTTTGGCTTTTATATTTGCCCTGCCTACTGCTTCCTGAATTTCATCCCTATCTCTTTTTTTGGTTAAATTTATTGCAGTTTCAAAACGATTACGGGCATCTGTTGTATCTCCTTCCCTCAGTTCTACCTGCCCTATTCCTACCATCAGTAATGGAGTATTTGGATTGGCCTGCAGCATTTTCTGATACAAAGCCTTTGCTTTTGTAGTGTCCACTATATCCTGGTCTTCAAGATAAGTCTGACCGAGCCAATAAGCTGCTTCTATGTTATCTGGTTTGTCAGCCAGCAATTTTTGAAATACGCCTTCTGCGCTTTCATACCTTTCGTAGTTCAAAAACTGTTTTCCGTCACTAATATTTTGGGCGAATATAATATTACCCATTAAAATTAAAGAAGCGAAGAGTCCGATTTTTTTCATGTTTTCAATTTTTACTTTTTTATTAATTACTGATTATGATTTTAAAGTTAATACGTATTTGCCGAACGAATCGAAAAATTCATTTTTGCAGGCCATAAATAAGCTCGTCTGAAAATCAATTGCCCTCTTTCAAATTGCATAAAATGTGCAAATCCGCTCGCAAGTCCATTATACTGTTCCTTAATGATATAATATAAACTTTGTATCATTGGATATCGTCTTAGCATGATATTGGCCTGGTATGGTTTTACGTAAGTAATTTCGTGGCAAATATTACATTCTATAGATGCAATTCGAACTTTAGTCAAAAAACTCAATTGAGTAGTATCCTCAGGGTTTCCTATCCAGCTCACTCCCACAAAGCCCAATGCATTTTTATGATCGGCCACATAATTTATTACGTCTTCGCTGTTTTTTTCTGCAAATACTCTTTTCTGATCTATAGGTTTTCCTCTTAATACCGAATCCATTATATAGCGAAGTGTACTGGTTTGCTTTAATCCGTCAAAAACCGGTACCAATTTAGTCTCAGAACTTCCGTCAAGAATATTTCTAAGATCATCTGTGCTAAAAAGAGAATCCGGTGAATCCCTGTTTACAATTACCGCGACTGCGCCAAAAGCAATTTTGGCCCATGTCGGTTTGATGGATATACTGTCTTTATAATACTGTTCTTCCAGCGGAGTAAGCCCCCGCGTAACAATTATCATCTTGGTACTATCTTTTATCAGATCTTTAAAACATTCCGATTCGGGCTTGTAATCCGCGATAATTTTAGTGCCCGGATGCAATGCTTCATATACCTGAATCTGGGAATCTATAACCGGTTTATAAGATTCGTCCACACTTATATGGATGGTTCCTTTATCGGGAGTATCAAGGTCGGGCCTTTTGTTTTCATGGCACCCTGTAAAGAAAATCCACAATATAGCCATCATCGAAACAATACTCAAAGGTCTTTTCATTATGTAATTTAGGCTGGTCATTCCTTATAATATTTTTTTTTGATTCCTCTGTAAACCCTCCATCCTCCATATATAATTACCACTACTGCAAATATTTTTGCAAGAGTACCACCTGCAAAATCCGAATATAATTTTAATTGTTTAGCAAACAAAATAACAAATCCTACTCCCAGATAAATGAATCCCATTCCCAGATCTGTTATGCTTCTCATCAGAACATAACGCTTGGTTTTGTTATCCGGCGTATTTTCAAATTCTTCAAGGCTCATATTTCACTTTTTAAAAGATAGACGGCAAGATAAAATAAAATAGAGAAATTCCCATAATTCCAGTTTATACAATTTATTTTTACCACGTACATTAAATCCGGTTTATCCTGCCTGATAAAATTTTTCTTCATTATTAAAGATTATGATATTTATTTGAACGATGCAATAGATTTGTTAATTCCGAACCTCATTTTTTATTCCTGCAATAAAGGATGCTTAAATAATTATTTTCCATATCAATCTGATCGCCAAATTAAGCAAGAATCTTCTTTTTATAGTCATTGAACTGATGAAACAATATATATTCCAATAATTAAATAATAATTTTGCACATCAAAAATGAACAGGATTGAAGGAAAAATTTATGAAACCATCTTTACCACAAGGCACCAGAGATTTTGGATCTGAAACATTACATCGCCGAAGGTTTATCATTGAAACTATTAAAGAAGTTTTTGAGCTTTATGGTTTCGAACCTTTGGAAACTCCCGCAATTGAAAACCTGGATACTCTTTTGGGAAAATATGGCGATGAGGGAGATAAACTGATTTTTAAAATTTTAAACAACGGTCTTGATAATCCCTCAAAAAAAGAAAAAACAATTGCTGCTTTTCAAAATATCCTGGATGGAAAAAATGACAAAAATATTACTGAAAGGGCATTAAAATATGACCTTACAATTCCTTTTGCAAGATATATGGCCATGAATTATGGAAAGTTAACAATACCATATAAACGGTACCAGATACAGCCAGTATGGCGCGCAGACAGGCCTCAGAAAGGCAGATACCGCGAGTTTCTTCAGTGTGATGCAGATATAGCCGGCACCTATTCTTTAATAAGCGATGCGGAACTTGCTGAAATTTATTCAGACGTTTTTTCTAAATTAAAAATAGAGGCAGACATCAAAATCAACAGCCGCAAACTCCTTTACGCTTTGGCCGAAGTTTGTGGAAATATTGAAAATATAAATGCAATTACAATAGCTATTGATAAGCTCGAAAAAATTGGAATTGATAAAGTAAAAGATGAACTCCTGACAATTGGTTTATCTGACAGTCAGATTTTGCTGATAGAAAAATATATAAGCATTGAAGGAACCAATGAAGAAAAGTTAGACAAAATTTCAACTCTCGTTAATTCTTCTGAAGCAGGCAAAAAAGGAATTGAAGAATTGAAATTCATCCTGGGATATTTAAAAACCAGTGACAAAAGCAACAGTAAACAAACTTATATCATAGATTTTACTTTAGCCCGTGGCCTTAATTATTATACGGGCACTATTTATGAAGTAAAAGCTAAAAATGTAGAAATGGGAAGTATTGGCGGTGGCGGAAGATATGATAATTTAACAGGATTATTTGGAGTTCCCGATATTCCCGGAGTAGGCATCAGTTTTGGATTAGACAGAATTTATGACGTGATGGATGAACTAAATCTTTTTCCCGAAGATATCAATCAATCTACTCATGTTTTATTTTTTAACCTGGGAGAAAAAGAAAGCAAATACTCGTTTAACCTGATGCAACAATTAAGACGTCATGGAATCAGTTGCGAGTTGTTTTATGAAAATTCAAAATTGGATAAACAATTCAAATACGCGGCAAAAAAGAATATTGCTTATGCAGTTATCATTGGTTCTAACGAAATTGAACAGCAAACGAGTGTAATAAAAAATCTTGTGAGTGGCGAACAACAAAACGTTCCTGTTTCTCAGATTATTCAATTTTTTAAAAAATAAATGGGTTACTTTATTAAAAATTTGTAATCCACTTCAGATGGTTTATTTTTAAGTTTCTTTTTCTACACAATAAAACATCATTCATCTTAAATAATTTTTTTATGAAATCAGTTTGTAAACTTTTCATTGCATTTAGTGTGATGATTATTTTATTTTCATCCTGTGGGAAAAACAAAAACGAAGTGGGAAAAATGATTCCCGCTAATGCCCTTTTTGTTGCACAGCTAAATATGAAATCTCTCGACAGCAAATTATCCTGGTACGAAATAAAACAAACATCATGGTTTCAAAAGGCTCATTCCGATGAATCAATTCCCGATTGGAGAAAAAAAATTCTTGACAACCCTTCTGCAAGCGGAATTGATTTCGATAACGGATTAACATTCTTTGTTTCGAAAGGTGCCGGAGACAATTATTTTTTGACAGCGGAAGGAAAAATAAAAAATGAAAAAGATTTTGAACAATTCAATAAGAATTTCGATTCTTCTCAATCGGTAAAAAAAGAAGGAGATATCAATTTACTTATATTAAAAGATAAAAATGTTGTTGGATGGAAGGATGGTGACTTTGTTTATGTAATGAATCCTGAAACCACAGCTTCCCAAATGTATAAATGGAAAGACACTACCAATATTCAACCTGATATGCCGGTTGACAATAGCGCTGAACTTTCTGAATTTTGTAAAAAACTTTTTTCATTAAAGGCAGATAGCTCGCTGGCAAAAAATGATAAATTTAGTGCACTTTTAAAAGAAGAAGGAGATATTCATTTATGGCAAAATAATGAAGCAATAATAAATAGTACGCCGGCAATGGGAATGTTGGGGATGGTGAAATTAGATGCTTTTATAAAAGACAATATCACTACTTATACTGTAAATTTTGATAAAGGAGAAATTGATGTCAACCAAAAAAGTTATGTAAGTAAGGATCTGGGAGATGTGCTTAAAAAAAATATAGGCAATTCCATCAATATGGATATGATCAAAAATATTCCATCACAGAATGTGTTTGGCTTATTAGCTTTAAATTTTAAGCCGGAAGGATTAGTAGAAATGATTAAATTAACCGGCGCAGATGGTATTGTAAATACTTATGCGCCAAAAATGGGATTCGATCTTGATGACGTTTCCAAATCTACAAACGGAGATTTGTTACTGGCTTTCACTGATTTAAAAATGAATAAAAACCTGTTTAATAATTCTGACTCATCAGAAAACTCAAAAAAATTAAACAAACCCGATTTCAATTACATTTTCTCATTAGGCGTGGGAAACAAAGCAAGCCTTCAAAAAATAATTGATGCGGGTAAAAAAATAGGTTCTCAAATGGGTAAAGATTCTATAGCTAAAGATTATGTAATTAATGATAAGATATTCGCAACAGGAAGTTCAAATTCTTTCGTAAATCAATACATAGCAGGCAACAATAACAAATATGATTTTGCTGAAAAAATCTCCGGCCATCCGGCAGCTTTTTTCCTGGATATACATAAAATACTTTCGCAATTTGCCACTACTGAATCATCCAATGCAGAAGATAAAGCTATGCTTGACAAAAGCCTGAATATGTGGAATAATATTACAGCTTATGGAGGTGATTTCAAAAACAATGCGATCACATTTCATACTGAAATAAATCTGATAAATAAAGATACTAACAGTCTTAAGCAACTAAGCAACTACATCAATGAAATGTATAAAATGCAGGAAGCAAAAAAGGATCAGAATGATCACAGATTAGATTCTTTATTAGTACCTCCTTCAATTGACACTGTTAAAGTAAAATAAAATAATTTTTTTGTAAAAAAATAAGAATGCAGATACAACTGCGGAAGATAATACCCGGGTATATTGAACAAGAGAAGAGAAGTACTTCACAAGTTTGGGAACAAAATATTTCGATAAGGAAAGGTGAACATTTACATATAGTAGCGCCATCAGGAAGTGGGAAAACCTCTTTAATGCATTTTATTTATGGATTAAGAAAAGATTATTCCGGTTCTATTTTTTATGACGATATGGATATTAAAAAGCTTTCTACGGAAAGCTTTTCTGCATTCCGGCAAAATAAAATAAGTATTATTTTTCAAGACCTGAGATTGTTTGAAAACCAAACAGTAAAAGAAAATATTGAAATAAAAAGGATCCTGGATCCGTATCACCAATCCCAAAAAATTGATGAGATGGCAAAAAGGCTCGGCATTGAAAATAAATTAAATCAATCAGTAAAAACCTGCAGCTATGGTGAGCAGCAGCGTATAGCTATTATACGTGCGCTAATGCAGCCATTTGATTTTTTATTATTGGATGAACCTTACAGCCATCTTGATGAAGTAAACAGAGAGAAAGCAATGGATCTTATTTATGAAGAATGTGCAAAACGCAACGCTGCTATGGTCTTTGCAGATCTTAAGCCCCTGGATTTTTTTAAAGACGAGAAAATAATTTATTTATAATAAAATGGAAATTCAAAATATTTGTTGGTTTACTGACATTCTAAACTTCTAAACCCTCTGAACTTCTCTTAATTAAAAAATGTCCTTATCCTATAAAAATATTGAGCCTTTAATCATCTCCGGAAAAAATATTTTTTCAAAATGGTTAGGATATTTTGGACTTGGAATAGGCGTTTTGTTATTGCTCGTGTCTATGCAGATGTTTGTAAACATTCAACAATTGCTTAAAGAAAATAATCCGAGAAAAAGCGGAGGGTATGATTTTATTTCTATTTCCAAAACTATTACTAATGATAATATGGGAAAGGACAATAGTTTTACCAATGCAGATTTAGCTAAACTTAGGGAACAGCCCACTATTGCCGGAGTTGCTCCATTAATTTCTAACAAATTCAGAGTACGCGCTACTGCCGGCGATATTATTCCTTTCAGTACCGATCTTTTTTTAGAAAGCATCAACAATAATTATATTGATACCGTTCCCCCATCTTTTACATGGCAGCCAGGACAAATAACTGTGCCCATTATTTTTTCTTCTGATTTCCTGGAAATGTATAATGTTTTTGCACCGGCACAGGGTTTACCACAACTTTCAGCGAAAACTATATCTTCCATTAATATTATTTTAGAATGTTCCGGACCATACGGCTCACAAAATTTTAAAGGGAGTATTGTGGCTTTAAGTGATCGCATCAACTCATTATTAGTACCACAATCTTTTATGAACTGGAGTAATATGTATTTCATGAGAGATACTGCTGTACATGCTTCCAGGGTTTATATCAAAACAAAAGATGCCAACGATCCTAAATTGATTTCATATCTTGATCAACAAGGTTATCACCTTAATAAAGACAAAGTAAAATTCAGCCGTATCAAAAGTATTTTACAAAATATCGTAAGCGCTTTGGGAGTTTTTGGAATTTTAGTTATCGTTCTCGCGTTGATGCTATTTTCATTCTATCTTCAACTGATGATCGCAAAAAGCAAAGACAATCTTAGGCTATTGCTCACGTTAGGCTACTCACCAAAATGGCTGGCAAGCAGTGTTGCCAAAACATGGCTTCCGGTTTATTTATCTATAATCGTTGTTGCATTGGTACTCACCCAAATTCTTCATTTATTATTCATGCAATTATCTTTTGTAAAGGTTGAAAATCTTTCTTATTTCTTGAACTGGAGAGTTTGGCTCACAGCCATTTTCTTATTTGCATTAACGATCTTTATTAATTTAAGACTAGTAAAAAAAGAATTGGGGAATATTCTTTAAAAACTTTCCTTTTGAGAAAGAAAACAGGAATCCTTCATATTTATTTGTTTACTGTCAATTCACTGCAAATTCCATCCTGATAGTTATGGATCCGGTTTTATTTTTACTTGAAGTATTGAAAGTACCACCATAGCTGAAATCTTCATCAGTATTTTTACCCGTGATCTGAAACACCCCAAGATTGGCGTTCTTTAATTTTCCCAGAGAGCTTCCTGCGTTTTTTGCAATTATTTCTGCTCTTTGTTTTCCGTCTGCACTTGCTTTTGCCAGCAGATCCATTTTTATTTCAGTTAATTTGGTGTAGTAAAATAATGGCGCCTGGGAATTAAATTCTATTCCTTTTTCGATCAGTTCGGTCGCTTCCCTCGATATCT
>DASSHD010000301.1:0-4985 GCA_035693085.1 Hanamia sp.
AGCCCCATAAGCCAAATAGTCAGAAATCTTTTAGTTTTTAATAAGGGACTTTTATTCTGATAAGTCTATTGGCAAATGCAGCAAAATCAATACTTTCATTGAGTCAAACCGACTCTTTTGAAAAAAGTTCGGATGGCAGTGCAAACCAATTAATCAATTAACCAATTAACCAACTAACCAATTGACCAATTAAACTATTTTTGCAAATTAATATTCTTTTGATGAGAAAACTAACAATGAAAGAGCTGAACCGGAAATCTGTGGAAGAATTTAAAGAATCTCAGAAGAATCCTGTAATTGCGGTGTTGGAAAATATTCGTAGCGCTTATAATGTGGGGAGTGTTTTTCGTACCGCTGATGCATTTTTAATTCAGTCTGTTTACATCACAGGTTATACCGCAAAGCCTCCGCACAAGGAAATTAAAAAAACGGCTTTGGGTGCAGAGGATTCAGTCGACTGGAAATATTTTGAAAACACCAAAGCCGCTATTGAACATCTTAAAGAAGAAGGATATCAAATATTTGCAGTAGAACAAGTTTTAGGCAGTATTTTGCTTCAGGATATGGGTGATTTACCAGTTAATAAAATTGCTTTTATATTTGGCAATGAAGTGAAAGGTGTGGAACAGGAAATCATTGTCTTGTGCGATGGATGTGTGGAAATACCACAATTTGGAATGAAACATTCATTGAATATTTCTGTAGCCGCGGGAATAGTTTTGTGGGAAGCCGTAAGCCTCCTTACTTCCAGGGGAAGAAAAAATAAAATGAAATAAATGCAAACGATTATAAAAAAAAATATACCGGACAGGAACGTGACATTAAGTTCGAGAGTTTCGAATTATTTCTCGCTCGTCAAATTCGCTCACACTATTTTCGCCATGCCCTTTGCATTGATTGGCTTTTTTTATGGATTAAAAATAGTTGATTACAATCTGCAACGTCCGTGGTGGCTGCTTCTTATTCTGGTAATCTTGTGTATGGTGTTTGCGCGTAGTGCGGCAATGGCGTTCAATCGCTGGCTGGATGCAGAGTATGATGCCAAAAACCCAAGAACTGTAATTCGTGAAATACCCGGCGGAATTATCTCAAAAAAAAATGCTATGGCCTTTGTGGTTTTTAATTGCGTTGCATTTATAATTACCACCTATTTCATTAATGCGCTTTGTTTGGTATTGGCGCCTGTAGCATTATTCGTGATTCTTTTTTACAGCTATACCAAACGTTTTACGCCGCTTTGCCATTTGGTACTCGGATTGGGTTTGAGCCTTGCTCCTATCGGGGCTTACATCGCCGTTACCGGTGTGTTTGCTTTGGTTCCGGTGTTGTTTTCTTTGTCAGTATTATTTTGGGTAAGCGGTTTCGATATTATTTATGCGCTGCAGGACGAAGAATTCGACAAGGAACACAAATTGCATTCAATACCTTCCTTTCTTGGCGCAGAAAGAGCGTTGCGTATCAGTGAATTACTGCATTTTCTTTCGGCGGCTTCCATCATCGCAGCCGGAATGATTGGGGGTTTCTCACGGTTGTATTGGATAGGAGTCATATTGTTTATTTTCTTCCTGGTTTATCAACATATTTTAGTGAAGCCAAAAGACTTGTCAAAAGTGAATAAAGCATTTTTCAGTTCCAATGGAATTGCTTCTGTTGTTTTTTGCGTTTTTGTTTTGTTGGATCTTTTTATGAGAAATTAGGTATGAGGTTTCAGCAATCAGTAAATCAACAAATAGCGTGAATTCCTAATTAACTAATTAACGAATTAACTTTCCTCATGCCCCGCATCCTCTGCATAGATTACGGTAAAAAAAGAACAGGCATAGCCGTTACAGATCCTTTACAAATTATTGCAACCGGATTAACCACGGTTGATTCGCACGAGCTCATTTCGTTTTTGAAAAAATATTTTTTGCAGGAAGAAGTAGAATTAATTTTGATCGGCGAGCCAAAAAACCTGGATGATTCGGACACGCACGCAACGCCATTGGTAAAACAAATCATAAAGAAATTAGAAAAAGAATTCCCTAAAATCCCTATAAAAAAGGTGGATGAACGATACACTTCCAAAATGGCAAAACAGGCGATGATTGATATGGGAATGAAGAAAAAAGACCGTAGAAATAAGAGAACTGTTGACGAGATAGCCGCTACGATTATGTTGCAGGAATATATGGGGAACGCTTAATAATTAAAATAAAGGAAATTCTGTAAATTTGCAATCCAAATAACAATAATTAATAATCCAAATATGGTTCTTCCGATAGTAGCTTATGGTAATCCGGTTTTGAGAAAAACAGGCGTAGAAATTACTCCTGATTATCCGGGTTTGCAGAAACTCATAGAAGATATGTGGGAAACGATGTATAACAGTAAGGGTGTAGGTCTGGCTGCACCACAAGTAAATAAAAATATCCGTTTGTTTGTTATGGATAGTTTGCAAATTATTGAAAACCTTGATGTGGATGAGATAAACAATTATCCCGGAGACGACGGTTTTAAAGGCGTCTTTATCAATGCCAAAGTAAAAGATATTGAAGGTAATGAATGGCCTTATAATGAAGGCTGTCTGAGCATTCCAAAAATAAGAGAAGATATCCTGAGAAAAGAAAGCGTTACTATTCATTTCTCGGATGAAAAATTTGTTGAACATACCAAAACTTTTATCGGTGTTACTGCCCGTGTTATTCTTCATGAATATGATCATATCAACGGAAAACTATTTATTGATTATTTAAAACCTCTTAAGAAGAATTTACTGAAACGTAAGCTGGATGATATTTCCAAAGGAAAAGTTTCAGTAGATTACAAGATGTCTTTTAGTAAATAAGTTAATTGGTTAATTAGGTTATAAGTTAATTAACTGGAGTTTAATACTCTTATCTCAAAATTTTTACGATTCATTTACATTTTCCTACACTTTTTTAGAATTAGTTTTACTGCATGAATCTAAAGTTTTTTACGCTTTTTATTTTGTTGTTTAATTCTTTATGTCTTATAGCGCAGCAGAAAAATGATAGCACCGTAAAAGTGAACGAAAATTATATTACTCTATCTGATATTGTAATTAATAATAGATTAGATGTGACTTCTTTTATTGAAAGAGTAAAAAATGATACTACTTTTTATAAGGCATTTCGGAATCTTCACATCATT
The DNA here is from genome assembly GCA_035693085.1 of Hanamia sp. GTDB lineage: Bacteria > Bacteroidota > Bacteroidia > Chitinophagales > Chitinophagaceae > Ginsengibacter. The sequence continues at coordinate 3,154 of DASSHD010000301.1, forward strand.
GGCTACACGGCTCTGAACGATATAAGAATGCTGGATAAAAATGGAAACATTGAAGCTTCTTTGCGCAGCAAAACAAAACAGATAAGGACTGGAAATTGCAGAAAGATGAAGGTGCTTTCCCAAACCGTAACCGGTAACATGTACGATAGCGAAGGGAATTTTAATTATTACACGGCACAGATGTATGCAGGCTTATTTTTTACAAAAGATTCGGTATGCGGTGAAAATAATATTGTGAAAGGGCATGAGTTTTCTACCAAAGGATTAAATGGAATAGAAAAGCATAAAGAGCAATTAAAGATATTATTTTTTAATCCTGGTAAAAAAATAAGCGGCCTTCCTTTTATCAGTAATAAAACTTCCATTTTTGATAAATCAATGGCTGATAAATATAACATGAATATTGATTACCAGGATTACAATTCAATCCCATGTTATGTTTTTACAGTTAAAGTAAAAAAAGGTAGCGAAAATGATGTGGTAATTAATGAGATGACTACCTGGTTCAATTCAAAAACATTTGAGATTGTAGCCCGCAATTATTCATTAAGCTATGATGCAGGGATATATGATTTTAAAGTGGATATGGAAGTCCGGATGACAAAAGTGGGGGATCTGCTGGTTCCGTCTGTATTGCGTTACAACGGAAACTGGAAAGCCATATTTAAGAAAAGAGAGAGAGGTGTTTTTACGGCTACCTTATCTGATTTTGTAAGATAAATAAAATATGAATTTAAAGAATAAGTTGCTTTACTGTCTTAATACTGTTCTTTATCATTGGGAAAATCTTTTGATTTTATATCCCTTATATAGTGTTGAACGGCATTAGTTACCTGCTCGTGAAGGTTCAGGTAAGTTCTTAGAAATCGTGGTTTAAATTCGGTATTGATTCCAAGCATATCGTGCATAACCAAAACCTGTCCATCGCAACCATTTCCCGCACCAATACCAATTGTAGGAATCGCCAGTTTTTGTGAAACCTCTGTAGCAAGAGTAGCTGGAATTTTTTCGAGAACTATTCCAAAGCAACCGGCTTCCTGTAAAAGCATAGCATCTTTTTTTAATTTTTCAGCCTCTTCCTCTTCTTTTGCCCTTACGATATAAGTTCCAAACTTGTAAATAGATTGTGGCGTTAAACCCAAATGACCCATTACAGGAACTCCCGCGCCTACTATTCTTTTTACAGATTCTATAATTTCTTCTCCTCCCTCCAACTTGATAGCGTGTGCTCCCGTTTCTTTCATTATCCTGATAGTAGAATTCAAAGCCTCTTTACTATTTCCCTGGTAGCTGCCAAATGGAAGATCTACAATAATCAGGGAACGGCTGCTTCCGCGTACTACAGAACCTGCATGATAGATCATCTGGTCAAGCGTAATAGGCAATGTAGTTTCGTGCCCCGCCATTACATTGCTTGCGCTGTCACCAACCAAAATAATATCAATACCAGCTGCATCAAAAATTTTTGCAAAAGAAAAATCGTAAGCGGTAATCATAGAAATTTTCTCTCCGGCAGCTTTCATTTTCTGCAAAGTATGAGTAGTAATCTTCTTAATTTCTTTGTTTACTGACATAAGCTTTTTTAAAAAACGACAGAAGGGAAATGGCTCTGCATTAGAATAAAACATTCCTGGAGCAATCGCATTGCAAAAGTAATTTATTTTGAATTTATTACTTCTTATTGTTAAAACACCTCAATATCGCAAGCTACTTGATAAAATAAGCCTCAGTTCCGCACATAGTGTGGAAAAGAGGCTCATGGTAATTTCACCCAAATGAGTGAAATTACCGTTACAAAATTAGAAGTATGCAAGTTCAAGTAAAAAAATCAT
>DASSHD010000302.1:0-5833 GCA_035693085.1 Hanamia sp.
TTCCTTTGTAAGGGAAAGATGGATGATCTGAAACTAAAGTCATATCAGACACCGGTGAAAAATATGAGGAAGCTCGTGGATCTTTTAAGCCACCCAGAAAAGATTCCATCACTGCCCCCATACGGGTGTCGTCCCATTGGAAACAAATTTGTGCAACAGGCATAATATTCCCCAATAAAGAATTTGTGAAATTATCGGAATTGGTAGTAATCAATCCGGCAGGATCATTCAATGCCTTTTCTCCTTCGGTCTGTGCCAGGACTGGGTCAACTTTAGATATACGCATAGCTAATCTCAACCTGATGGAATTCACTAATTCCATCCATTTAGGGATACTACCTTTATAAGCAGTAGGATCAAATTTCTTATAACCCGGATATGTTGTGTTTGCGGCAAAATCTGATTGAATGGAATCCAATTGCTTAAAGAAGAGATTGTATAAATCAGATTCTTTATCATAAAGGATTGTAGATGCGGTACTGCCATAATTAGAATAAATAGCGGGCCCATGAACCGCGGTCAATTTAGATATAGCCAGAATCTTAATAAACTTAGCCCATGTGGCAAACATTGGCAAGTTATTGTCACTGGCCAGTTGGATAACTTGTTTTGCCGGTGACATCACACTTCCATATATCCTGCCCCAATAGGAGTTCCAGCGAATATAATAGGTAGTATTATTAACATTTCCCACAAAAGGGGTCCCTGTACTCATAAATCCCATCCAGGAATCCTGGCATAAATCTTCTTCAATCTGGTGTCCATTCAAATTGAATATCATACCCGCAATGGGCGAGCCTACCAGGTTGAAATCCTGCTTTAGCAACTCATCGGAGATTTGATTAGGGTTCTGGTTGGTGGTTACAAAATCCTTGGTACACGATCCAAAAATTGTAACAATGAATAATGATAATATTATTTTTTTCATATTAATGATTTTAAAATTTTAGAAAGTGAACTTCACATTAAATCCCATTGATCTCGTTGATGGCATTGAAAATACATCATTTGATTGCATAGAATTACTGGTACTCATGGCCTGCTCCGGATCAAACGGCGCTTTTTTGTAGAAGAAGAATAAGTTCAACCCTACCAGGGACACAGAAGCATCTTTGAAAACAGGATTGGCTTTTTGCGATCTAAAGGTATAGCCCAATACCAATTGTGCCAATCTTACATTTGTACGGGAAAAAACATAAGGTTCCATAATACTATTCCTGTCTCCAACGGTCTGATAATAGGTATAAGGATCAATAGAGGTTACAGCCGTTGTCCCCATAATGGCGTTGATAGGAACATTGCCTTTATCCCTTGCTGCAGCAGTTCTTTCACTTACACCATAGGAATCCAGGAATGCCTCGGTTTTAGAGAAGGCAACTCCCCCGAATTTTGCGTCAACCAGTACACTGGCAAAGAAATTATTAAAGGTAAAATTGTTGTTCCATCCTAATAAAAAATCAGGATTTACATTCCCTACCTTTGCCTCATCTGTCGCTTTGGTTGGGCGTGCGGTTGTAGGATCTAAAATGATTTGCCCTGCAGCATTTCTAGCAAACTTATAAATCCATAAATCGTTAAAAGAACCGCCGGCCATGATCCGTGAATCAAAACCTTCGTCCTGGCCTCCAACTACATACTTAGGATTTGAAGCAATTAGTTCCACAATCTTATTCTTATTGCTGGAGCCGTTGAAAATAGCGTTCCAGGTAAAATTGTCTTTTCTAACCGGTGCAATATCCAAAACGAACTCATACCCATTGTTTACTATTTTCCCTGCATTTACATAGTAAGTGGTATATCCTGAACCGGACGGGGCTGCTAAAGTAAGAAATTGGTTAGTACTTACATCTTTGTAAACAGTAAAGTTAAGGCCAATCCTTCCATCGAGGAACCGTATGTCAGTTCCATATTCACTGGCTACAATCTTTTCCGGCTTTAAGTTGGTAAAAGGCACCTGCGTGTTTCTGACGATAACACCACCGGTACCAATGGAATTCTGTGGATTAACCACATTGAAAGGCACTTCGTTGGCTGTTTGAGAGAGAGATGCCCTTACTTTAAAGTATGAAATGGCTTGGGGTAGTTTTACCATTTGGCTAATGATAGCGGATAGTCCTATAGAAGGATATAAGTAGGATTGATTGCCAGTAAGTGCAAGAGTAGAAGCCCAGTCGTTACGGGCAGATACATCTAAAAACAAAAGGCCTTTATATCCAAATGTCAAATCTCCAAAAGCACCTTGCTTAAGAGTCTGGTTAATCGTTTTATTGAAGATTACGTTAGACGGCATATTTGAGAAACTGAAGAAATTAGGATATCGCAAAGCAGTGGTTCCATTACCGACGTTCATACCGTCATTAAAGTCATTTTTCTGGTAACTGACACCTGCCAATCCGTTTAAACTGATATTTCCAAATGTATTGTTGTACGTGAAGATACCATCTGCATATAATGCCTTATCAGAATACCTTGTATAAGACCAGGTGCCGTTTGGACTAACACTAACCGAATTTCCATCGGCTGCATAACGGTTATCTCCTATTATATCATTGTAATCTACATTGCCTCTTACCTGAAAGTTCAAATTTTTGGTGATCTCATAATCGAGTTTCACATCGGCAATGACACGGTTGGATGTTTGAAGTTTAGAATCACTATTAATTTCCCAAAAAGGATTGTTTTGTTTTTCTTCGGTAGAATACCAGTTCATTTTAGGCAAATTCCTCGCGCTGTCAAGTATCGAATAGTTTTGTTTATAATAGTTAAAATCCCTATCTCTTGCAAATAAGTACAAACCTGTAAGCGGGTTATTATAATAACCGGCTCCCGGGCGGTTATAAGATTTTTCTGAAGAAAACATCACGTTGGAGCTTATAACTATTTTGTCCTTTAACAATTTGGTGGATTGGTTAAAGGAAAATTGGTTGTGGTTATAAGTATTTGTTGGCAATATTCCCTTTCCTGAAGTATTTGCATAAGAAAAATAGGCGGTTGTTTTGTCATTACCTCCGTGAACTGCCACTGAATTGGTAGCAATTAAACCTGTATGAAAAAAGTCTTTTATATAACCTTTCTGATAATTATCCGATTCAACATTAACAATAGGTGATTTAGAAATATTAACGAGGGCAGTACCAAGTGTACCTGCAGGAGGTGGAGTCCAACTGTAATCACCCCCTACCGTGCCATACCGGTATTGGAAATCAGGAAGCCCGGAGACTTGATTTAAAAGGGTACTTGAACTAAAGTCAACAGCTACTTTACCAGCCTTACCCTTTTTTGTAGTAATTAAGATCACACCATTAGCGCCCTGGCTGCCATAAAGGATAGATGCACTGGATCCCCTTAAAACGCTGATACTTTCGATATCCGCAGGATTTATTGCAGAAAGGCCATCCCCACCATCTGTTCCACCATAAGAACCCGGTTGTCCTCTTTTATTGTTAACCATGGGAACACCGTCAATCACATAAAGAGCCTCGCTATATCCTGTTAAAGATTTGTTCCCTCTTAATACTGCTTTTGTGGAACCACCCGCACCCGAGTTGCTGATTGAGATATTAACGCCGGCTACTTTTCCGCTAAGTGCACCCATAAAATTGGGGTTACCGGCTTTAGTTATTTCATCACCAGATACCTGTTGTGTGGCATAGGTTAAGGATTTCCTTTCTCTTTTGATACCCAATGCGGTTACAACCACTTCTTGCAAAGCACCCTTGGCTCCTTCCAAAGTAATTGTGATCCGTGATTCATTGGCATCTACTACCGTCTGCTTAGTAATAAATCCTACTGAACTGATTACCAAAGTAGCTTTTCCGGAAGGGATATTCAATGAAAAGTTTCCGGCAGCATCGGTAGATGTGCCCTGAGTTTGCCCACTGACTACTACAGAAGCGCCAAGGACAGGCCCGTTTGCAGAAACAACTGTGCCTTTTATTTCTCTTGTTTGTGCCTGAGTCACAATCGCGAGCAAAACGAACGGAATGAATAATAATTTTTGCATTTTTCTCATAACATTTTAGTTTTTGTTTAAAGTGAATAAAGAGTTTAAAAAAATTGAATGAAATTTTCAGCCTTTGTTTGGTGTGTAATTATTGATCTATTACCGATAAATAAAAGTTAAAAATAGGGAATATATTCAAATAAAAAAAATATTCTTACAGACACATGACTTTGCACTTACATACACATGACTTGGCCTTTACATATACATGACTTATCAAGCCCTTGTGGGTTGTCGTAAGTACAATTCAGACACCATTGACACAGAAATGTCAAATTAAAAATCCTTAATAAAAGTTGCTTTACTGGTCGGACTTCCAGCATTGTGCATCGCGCGTTAAAATTTATTTTAAAAATTTAAAAATTCAAAAATTGCAACTTGTGCCATCAGAACATTATGATCCTTCTCCAATAGGTAATCTTTTTTCAATTCAAAAGAAGATATCAGACGAAGAAGCTCCGATCTTGACGGTATATTTGTCCGCTTCGGCTATCTATGATGTCAACTTTAAAAGAGACAAAAAAAGGAAAAGCACAATAAGGTGCCTTTTTATTATAAATTTGATTTACGAAAAATAATATAGTGTTTAAGTTGAGATTTATTTTACGAATTGAAATTTACTATACGAATTGAAGAATTAATTATGAACCGTAAAGATTTTCTTTCTTCCATAGTTCCTTTAGCTTGTGCTGCAACTGTTTTTGCTAATGATAAAAAAACTGAGAAGCATTCTGCTTCAAAAAAAATTCCTCCCTATTTAAAAAAAGGGGATTTGATTGGAATTACCTGTCCATCAGGGCATATAACCGCCGAAGAAATTCAACCGGCTGTAAACAAAATGAATGAATGGGGTTTTAAAGTCTGTACTGATGATACTGTAGGCGCTATAGATTTTACTTTTGCCGGTACGGATGATGAAAGAGCTGACGGCTTACAAAAAATGTTGGATGATCCTGAAATAAAAGCCATCATGCTGGGTAGGGGTGGTTACGGTGCTATAAGAATTATTGATAAAATTGATTTTACAAAATTTGAAAAAAAACCCAAATGGATAATCGGTTTTAGTGATGCCACTGTTTTTCATTGTCACATCAATCACAATTTTGGAATCGCTACTCTTCATTCAAAAATGTGTAACAGTTTTCCTGATGATTTTTCCACGGCTACACAGGAACAAATTGATTCCATTGATTCTATCAGGAAATGCATCGTGGGAAAAAAAATGAAATATGGAAGATTACCGGTAGCTGAAAACCGCTATGGAGAAGGGACCGGGCCATTGGTTGGTGGAAATTTATCTATTATCGAAATGCTGGATGGAAGCGTTTCCAATCTTTACACTGAAGGGAAAATTTTATTTATTGAAGATGTCGGTGAATATCTTTATAAAATTGACGGAATGCTTTGGAATTTAAAACGAAGTAAAAGATTAGACAGATTAAAAGGATTGATCGTTGGTGAATTCAGAATAAAGCCGGACGATCCCGGAGAAGAATTCGGTTTAAATCTTTATGAAATAGTGATGGAAAAAGTAAAAGAATATCATTATCCTGTATGCTTTGATTTTCCGGTAGGACATGTAAAAGAAAATTATGCATTGAAGTGTGGGATGAGGCATAGGTTGAGTGTTACTACAGCGGGGACTGTGCTAGAATGTGTTGGATAATTGTTGAATTGTTTTATTGTTGAATTGTTTTATTAAAATTTATATGACTACAATACCACCATATTTAAAACCGGGTTACACGATCGGATTAGTTTGCCCTTCAGGATATATGCCTGCCGAAAAATACCAAACCTGCATTGAAACCCTTACTGAATGGGGATTTA
>DASSHD010000303.1:0-10517 GCA_035693085.1 Hanamia sp.
AACTTCATTATTGGGAGAGGTAGTATTATCGGTTGGGTAACCGGGTACAGTTGATATAGCCGTTCTGGTTTCCGGAAGGTTGGCGTATAATGCCTCTTCTGTTGTTGTCTGTGCAGTCTCCATGGTGGCGGCAGGATAAAAAGCGGTGTCTTGTTTTTCCGTAAGTACCATCCTCACATTTCCCAAATGGTCTTTTTCAAAATAATCATATACCCAGCCTCCCCCGGCCCCTCCAAGGGAGGGGAGAAAGCGTATCCTTCCTTCTTCGTGGTTTATAAACTGTAAGGTGTCATTTTGATAAACAAAACCATTGATGTATTTGGTGGTGGTGGTTTTGGAGGGTGTTACGGTGTTGTCAACAACGGTTTTTTCTAGTTTATTGCCGTCTGCATCATACAGGTAGGTGATAGTGCCTTTGCCGGTAAAGGTTACTACTTCCGGGAGGCTCATATAGTCGTGGGTAATGGAGCTGATGCCTTTATTCTTGTCACTGGCCAGGCTGCCATTGGCATCGTAGGTGTAATCGTTATCTGCTGTGTTGGCATCGTAAAAATCACCGAGGTGGTTATTCACTGATACGGCATCTGATACGGAACTTAGCTGGTTGGTATAAGCGCTGTTGCCACTGTATTTATAAGTAAGATTATCTATCGGGCTGCTGCTGCCAATCAAAAGGCCGTTTCGTTTCAGGCTCATTATATTGCCATTGGCATCATAGCTTATGCCGCTCACACTAAAGTCAACCTTAGCATCCTGGGCATATCCGCTGCCGGTCTGTGTTTGGGTAAAGTCGCCTTTGAGTATCCGGTTCACATTGTCATAATCATAGCCGAAGGCTCTTGCATACTGGTCGCCCGCGCTTTTCCATTTGGCTCCGGCTATGTTGCCGTTGAGTTGGTTTTGGTTAAAGCCAAAATCATAATCGAGTTCCATCCCAAAATAATTGCCGGCACTTGGTGAACTGGAAGAGGTATTGGCATTCAGATAAGCTTTATTGATGCTGTTCATCCAGCCGCGTATGTTATAGGTATAATTGAGGTTATCAAGCGGGCTGCCGTTCAGCGTGCCGAGGCTTTTGGTTTGTAACTGCCCTAATTCATTGTAGGCGTAAGTGGCAATCGTTTTTGTAGTGCCGCTATTGATAGTTTTGGCGATGCTGAGCAACCTGCCCTGTGCATCATAAGTGTTATGCGTAAGGATGCCTGTGATAAGCGGGTTGGTTCCTTTTTTATTTTCCTGGAGGTATGTGTTGAGGGGCTTGCCCGCAAAATCATATTGGGTGGTGGTGTAGTCCACGGCGTTGCCGGCGGATACATTATCGCTCTGGGTTTGTATAACACGGCCCCGGTCATCGTAGAAGTTGGTTTTGTAAAAGTTCTGGCCATGTCCTATTAAGTTTGTTGTTTGTGTCATGGTACCCGTTACTTCTCCCCGGGTCATATTGGATGCGGTAGGAGCAGTGGCAAAATCGGGCGAGGCATTATAGCTCGTGGTAAAGCCGCTATATACATTTGTCTTCATGCTGGCCGACATTCCGTAGGTACTTACAATGGTTCCTGTTACCCAGTTGTAATCGTCATAGAATGTTTGGGTTTTAAGATAAGTCGGGGAAAGAAAATCGGCCGGAAAAGTAATGTCAGTATCAGCTATCGCCTGGTACCCGGCGCGGTCATTAGTCGGGCCACCAACAACTCCTGTACCTGTCAGCCTGTTCAAATGATCGTATTGATAATAAGTAGCCCATCCTTCCACTCCCTCCTGGGCATCCCAGGATCCCACGAGCATGTCTCTGCTATTATATACCATCTGGCTTTTACCGGCATTGGGCGTTGTTTTTACGATCAGTCTTTTCCTGCCGTCGTAGAGGTAACTGAAGCACAGATTATCACGAAGGGCGAGCGTTACAGTCCAGTTGTTAGCTAAAAGATATTCCACTGCGCGTGGTGGCATCACAAAACAAAGTTCGTTGAGGTCGTTATATACGTAATAGGTACAGAGCCAGCCGTAATGGCCGGGCAACTCAGCATCTGCCTGTTGCACCTTTTTGAGGATCACCTGCCCTTCAAGGTCTTTGTATTCCACTACCTTATTACCGTTTTCATCAGTGGTCTCATTTACATAAAGAGTACCGGGGTTGTAAACAGCAGTTGAAGTGGGAAGGTCGTCTTCATTGTAGCCAATGTTCCATATTCTTACCGAATCATACACATCATTAGTGCGTGTAAAAGCGCTCACGCCCACATCGTGGCCTGTCCAGCTATTGCCTGGGGCGGTGGTTTTTAATACTCTGTTCAGAGGCGAGGGTTCATAAATGGTATTGCTGTAAAAATATCCTTCGGTATTATTGAATTGGGTATTATAAAAAGAAGGCTGCTGCGTGGCCGCATCCGTACGGAAGCCGCCTGAAGCCCCGCCATCGGTATAGGGCAGGTATTGCTGCGCCACTCTGCCAAAATCATCATAAAACGTGGTGGCGATCATATCATGACCCTGTGGTGTAGCGTGCATGGATACCGATTGTATGCTTCTGCCCAGCCCGTCAAAATATTCAGTGGTTTGGTGCACGGCATTATCATCTGTAATGCTGTTGGCAGTTGTAAGGTCGGTGATACCTGCTTTGGTAAATGTTCTTGTTTTGATATAGTTCATATTATTGGCATCCACCGTTCCGTATCCCGGCATAGGAATAGAGGTAGCAGTACCTGCAAGGGGAGCGGTAGAACCATCAGGGAGTATGGTAGCAGGCGCGGCGGCTTTTACTTTTACACTCACGGTATTAGAATAAGCGATATCACTTCCACAGGTAGCCTGTCTGCGGAACCAGGTTGTTTGTGTAATGTTACTTACAGTAGTACCTGAAATATTTGTCCAGTTTTGTTCATCTGTGGAGCTTTGGTATTGATAGGCATAGGCTCCACCGCAACTGCCTCCTGTAGCATCGGCGCTGCTGCTTAAAGTAACGCTGCCACCGCTGCTGATTGCAGAGGCTGAGGAGGTGATGATACCTCCAAAAAGAGTAGCCTGAAAGCTGGAATTATTTATTGTATGCGGCAAAGGAAAATTGCCGGAAGCATAGCTATTCAGGAAAACTAAAAATAAAGATCCTGTCAAAACAATCAGCCTGTGGTAATATATTTTAATCATCTTTTTTTAAATAAAATGAATGAATTATTGTAGAGAATTTTGTTGATAATGATATTCAAACGTTTTAATGATATTGCCATCTGAGTCCTTTATATCGAGTAGTCTGCCAAGCCCGTCATATTCATAATATTGAATGGTATTATCCACACCACACCGGCTGGTCATGCCTACCAAAGGCTTATAAGTGTAAGTGGTCATTTGTGCATCGTAAGGGTATAAACGCAATTCATCAATATAAGTACTTCCACTGATACTGACACTTGTAGTACCTGTAACCATTACTTCATGGTAAGTCCATCCGTTTACCGTTTTTCCGGTGATGCTGTTGCTTTGTGTGCCTCCGCTTACTGTAACACTTCCTTTTGACCAATAGGAAATGATATATTTTTTAGTTGTGGTTAATCCGGAATTGGTAATGTTACCAGCGCCAAGCGAATAGGATTTTGTGCCGGTGATAGCTCCGCCGCTGTTGTCGGGAGTACCGGAGAACGTCCAGTTACCTTTTCCATCGGCTTCAAAGGAGGTATGGGCGATGTCGGATTGGGAGGCGTTCTTTGTTTCTGCTATGGGATAGGTAGAATTGTAATCCCAGAGATAGGAATGAAAGATTCCCCCATGCAATGTTACTTGTGCAGGATTGCCTTTAATAAAAGAATATAAAGTTTCATCTGAATAGCGGCTGTCTTTGGCAATGGTATGACCCGATACCGAAGCAATTGCAAATGTAGAGGATGGCGACTGAAGATTGACAAGCTGTGCACGCCTGGGATAAACATATCCCACCGGGATTATGGAAGTATCAAATCTAGTATAGCTTGCATGCAGTAGGTTCTGATTTTTCCATTCGCTGGTTTCTATTGTGGCATTGTTATATTCGTTTTGTAGTCTCAGAATGGGCTTAAGTAATGTATCTGCTGATGATTGAGCAGAAAGGTAGCATGATGATTGCAGATTGCTAATGTCATTCCCATAGCTCCTGCGCCTGTAGGTTACAAATTTTCTCCGGTCCTGCGCCATCATTATTCTGAATTGCTCATAAATATTTAACCTGCAATTACTGCCGTCATTGGTCTGTGGAGTGCAACTCGCCAAATTAGCGTACATCCATGTAGAATCGTTGTGGAATAAAGTATAATAGTAACCTAAGCTGTCCGGAATAGCATCACAACCCGCAATCCTGAAGTCCATAGCATATTTTACATTTGTTACCAGGCTATCGTCCGTAGAGGTTGAGGTAACTTTCCGTGTAGCCTGGTGGTGGTAGGGGCTTGAATAATAAACGGTGGACGATGTGGAAAGGGAATTGCCTGTAACCGGATCATAAGTTGTAGAAATTGTTTGATCACGGGATTTGTATGAGGTGGTTAAATTGTATTCAGAATTGCTATACATACCGGGGATATTTATTCCAATAATCCCTGGAGTAGAAATTGGGTCTTGTGTATAAACAGGATAATGATCTATCTCCTTCAATAATTTCCCACTTTGATCAAAATACATTTCGGTTTGTAATTCATCCCGCATAAAATCGAAAGAGAGTGGGGTACTTGGGTAATTTGGAATATTTTGATCACAGAAACCAGATTGGATTAATGTTCTGACACAAACGTCCGGTGGATTCCCGGGCCAAAACCCCGGATGGTAATACATATATTTAGTTGTCCCGTTACCGGTTTGAGACACATCCACTTCATTATACCCCACATTTTCACCTTGCAACGTGGCCATTGGACGCAGGCTTCCTGCTGAAATATAGTATTCATGAGCGTTAAAGCCATCGCATGATAAGCATCCGTTGGGGCTACAACTCAGTGGTGTAACAAGTTCCTTTACATTGTTTCTGATGACTTGTACATAAGTCGGAATACTAAATAAAATTCCCCCGCTTGTTGTTGAATTTCCGGCATAGGCGTAAGAAGTAACCATATTTGCCGAGGTTACGGCATCATGGTTAGTGATCATTTTTATGCGGAGGCCGCCCACTATTTGGTTTGTTGTATGCGGCACATATTGAAATTGGCCTATTGAGCCGCTAGCTCCTCCGTTTAATTGCCCCTGGGAGTTAGGCGGGAAAGCTAAAGTGGCGGTATAGGCCCCTGCGGGAAGGCTTAACGACCAATTAAAAGTGGACGAAGTACCTATAAAGCCAGACCAATAAACCTGCGTGTTACTGCTATTATAAATAGTAAGAACAGGCGACCAATTGGTACAACTGTTTACAATATTTATAGTACATGCCCCATCAGAGTTTAACGTGAAAGAATTGGTTTGAGTAATTTGAGATTGCCCATAAATATTTAATGCAAAAGTGGTTAAAGGAAGGTTTTCCAATGTTGCAGTGGTATAATTATAGGACGCTTTAGGTTCAAAATCGAATTGTGTATATCCGCCCGTCGGGTAAGTGATTTGTTGTAAGGTGCCACCCCTCATTTCTGGCCAGTAACTGTCCCTATTAGCTCCTGAAGTTGTCGCGGATACTCCACTTGTTATTACCGTAAACGTAGGTACCAAGCCCGGGTTTGAAATTTGACCATTAGAATAACCCCAGTGATCTATTCCGAAAGACAGTTTCCTTGGCACGGCTTCGGAAAAATAACTGAACCTATAAGGTGGTATTTTTAAAGAATTATCACAGGTTGTTTCCTGAATACTATCAAGGCGTAATCTATATTCGTCTGTATGAAGATTATCCGAAGAATAATTACTATAAAATGAAGAATTCAATGCCGTATTATCATAGAAATATCCATAATAGAAACTGTCTTTTTTACAAAAACCATTTAAGTTCGTTATAGTTATACTGCCGAGTGAATAAGAATTTGTATTTGCATTATCCACCCTTGTTGTACCGCTAAACAATCCGGCACTATTTGATAAATCGCTTCGTGGCGATGCAGATGGATTAAATACTATCATACCGTTTTTAAAATTAATTTGAGTTAATCGTACCCCCTGCACTATATTTTTTGCAAGATTGAATCCGTTCTGAATAGTATAATCCGGCCCAATCTGATTATAATTTACGCTCGTTACGGGCGACCATAGTTGGGTGTAATAGCTATAGTTTTCCTGTTGATAAGCAAATGTTATTGAGTCCGTCCCGTCTGCAGATATTATTTTGTTTAGGAACCATGACGATGCAGCAGCAGTGGTATTAGACGGGCCATTCTGAAGGGTAAAAGGATTCGTTATCTCTATTGGCGATACCGAAGCATTATTTCCTACCTGCCCGAAATAATACTTTGTTCCATCTGATGCAGTCACAATAAATCCAATAAATCCTTGCCCGGATTGAGTAAAAGGGAGTATTTTGAAATCCTGCTCCGGTACCAGCATTGGCGTCCTGTCGTCATTGAAGTAAAACTTTCCACTTGCTCCACCAAAATTGAAGAAATACAGATCAGGTTCTCCATCTTTATATCCTCTGGCGAAGGCAATGTCATCAACGCTATTGACATTAGTAAGGTAATTGCAGTAACCTGTATCGGTGTAGTGTCCGTCGGTAACAAGACTGGTACTATATCCTCTGTCATCCGGTGCTCCTACTACAGTTCTGGTTATCATGCCACCTGCATTTAAAGACCAGCCAGCCCCAACCCAACTTGCCTGCTCCTGTACTTTTAAACCGGAAGCATGGTAGCTTAAACTTATAGGCAGTTTCAATGAACCTGATTCCACTGTATAAACAGGTATGTTGATTTGGGGAATTCCGGTATGATAACTCACAGGAATATCTCCATATTTTCCCAGAGCCGCAGCGTTTGGAGAAGCTATAGATACGTGGCCAATCGTATTGGTGGTATCTTGGGCATTTACTTTAATTAAGCATGCTGAGAAAAAACAGGTTATTAAGCAAATTAGTTTTTTGAATTTAATCGTCATATCTGTTAATAATAAAAAATTACAATTTTGTTATATTTCTATTCGATTTCTTTTTTAAAAATTATACCCCATCCGGAACACCACCGGCTGGCTCACCGGCACATGATCCCGCGCCAAGAAATCATACAGCAACTGCATATTCCCTTTCAGTTTTTTACTGATCTTATATTTTTTACTAATTCCCAAAAGAGCGCTTCTCTGCCAGGCATTATAATTTTTTAATTGCTCTATATTCTTAAAAGCGCTATTGTAATTCATCTCGTAGCCACCGGAAACATAAAGGCCTCCCCCAACCCCTCCAGAGGAGGGGAGAAAAGACAGCTTCCAATCTATATAACTTCTTAAACCAATACCCTGGCTCGTAAGGCTGATGTGCTGTATGCTTCCCAGCCCAAGCTTATAGCTCATACCAATGCCCAATACGCCTTTGTCATTGATCTTATAGCCGAGCGTCAGCGCCATATCACTGGTAGAAGGCACAAAAGAATTATTCTTGGCGAACTGTATGTTGAAACCATATTCTAATCTTTTTAAAAGCGGTTTTGTTTTTTGGGAATTGGGTTTAAATTCCGGCATATCACTTCCATCCCCTCCTCCAGCGAGAGGTTTTTTCAGTAACTTATCTTTTAATTGGGAAAGCTGCGATTGGGCATTTTGTATATTTTGCTGCACCTGAGCTGTGGCATTTGGGCCTCCTGCAGTAATGCGTTGCTGTATCAACCCCTGCACGGAAACCCGTGTTTGTAAACCTGCCAGAACCTGTGCAGGATTGCCGCCGGTGCTGCTGCCGGGCAGATTGAAAAGAGAGGACAACCGGTGTTCTTTTGCATGAATTTTTGGAAAGCAGGAAGCTGCTGCAAAAGACTCAACCCTTTTTGTTCGATCTGCTTTGGGTCTTTCATCATCTCACGGTACTGATGCACCTGGGCCGAATAATAATAAGCCGTCTTATTGATTTGTAGCAATTGGTTTTGAAGCGAAGCGGGTACTTTGGTAAATGTTGCCAGCAGGTTCTGCATCTGTTGCTTACGCTGTGCCATAAATTTCTGTATCTGTTCACATTCGTTGAATTTGCTTTCTAATTGATTCAAAGTCCCTGTCGGCAATTTTATCTTATCTGCCATGCCTTTATATTTTTCCAAAAAGGAAAGCGAGGTAGAGAGCGTATCAATGAAAGGATTGTATTGGTTGAGATGTACCTTTTGAGCCATTCTTCCCGCAAGATTTTCTTTAACGACAAGTTGCTGCTTAAATGCCGCATAAAGAGAATCAACATTAGTATTTGGCTTTCCCAAAGTTGAATCAGAACTCCCGGCTTTGCGTTGCAGCTTTTTTTCCTGCCTCTGCATCTTTTTTAAATAATGATTGGTTTTGCGGGTAAGGTTTTTTTCTAAGGATGAGTATTTCTTTTGGATAGAAGCAAAAAAATGGTCAGGCAGGTTCTCCATCTTTGCAGCAATGCTGTCTAAGCCTTGAGTGTGTCCTGTATTAGTGGCCACGAGCAGTATAAGCAGCAATATTGAGTAGTATATCTTTTTCAATGGTGCAGTTTTGAATTCGTCCTTATGGATACCCAAATCAACGATTGTTGAACAGGGTAAAAATTTAATCTTCCTTATATAGTAAGCACTAAGCCAGAAGCTATAACCGAATCCCACCAGTGGCTAAGTACTGTACTTTTGGTTTGCCTTAGTAATTTTTGATTTGTCTTGGTAATTAAAACAAATGAAAATCTCAGATTGATTTCGCAGAATATTAAATTGATTTCGGAGGGTAGAAAATTAACATAACAAATTTTATTCTTTCAAACTAAATAAAAAAAACTTTTCGACACTTGGCATAAAATACTCAAAAATTGGTACGAATTACTCGACAGTTGGACTTGTGTTTTAATAAAAGAACAAGACAATTATCAATTATTGATTTTTTTGATTTGGAAGGAGGCAAACAATAATTTTTGGCTTTTAGATATAGGTAAAGATTTACCATTGATCAGTTGCCGTATTCGGAATGGCAATCCCTGCCACCTGTGTAAGTGTTCCTCTTTTGAAGCTATTCATTAGGGAGGTGCCGCCGGGTCCTGACCAAAAATAATATCCTGTCTTAAAATCTAAATCGTTGACGCATTTGTTATCTGTCTTTTCAATAGCTTAAAAACTACTTATTTTTTTATCACTCTAAAAATTAATGCTATGTCTTATAATGAAAAAAACCGGTTGCCTTTGCTTCCATTATTTAAAAAATTTATATCCGATTCCGCTTCCGGAAGACGGGTAACTCCAACAGGAAAGCGGATTTGTAGAGGTTCAGTGGAACAATATACACACGTCTTTAAATTATTAGAACAGTTTAATCAATTGCAGAATAATCCAATCCGCATTCAACTTTTAAATAAAGCCTCCAATCGAATGTTGCAAAGTGAAAAATTATATTGGAAAAGATTATTCAGGAATTTTACCTTATGGCTTTATCAAAAAAACTATTTTGATGGATATGTATGGTCTATTGTAAAGATATTCCGCACGTTTTTTAATTATTTGATCACAGAGCAAAACCTGCTTGTAGGTAATTTTCATCATCAATTTAAAATTCCTTCACATACACTTGCACCGATTGTATTAGAACCCGAACAACTTAAATTTCTTATTACTGACAGCGCATTTAAAAACAGTTTGTCAAATACACTTGAAAAGATAAATGATATTTTTATTTTTGGATGTACTGTAGGATTACGCTACGGGGATTTAATGGGGTTAAAAAAAACTGATTTACAATATACCCAAAATGGTGTTTTTATTATTTTGAGAACTTCCAAAACAGGTACCCAGGTAAAAATTCCATTACCACCGTATGTAATGGACATTATTCATAAATACCAATCCAAAAAGAGGCGGTATGTATTGCCCCGCCTGGCAAACAGTAATATGAACCTGCAGGTGAAAAAATTAATGGAAGCAGCGGGCTGGGTTTACAATCTTCCAAAAATCCGCTATAGGCAGGGGAAACCTATAGAACTAAAGAATAAACAAGGAAATAGTTTTCGTTTTTGTGATCATATCACTACCCACACGATGCGCAGGACTGCTATTACTACTTTGCTATTATTAGGTGTTGAGGAAAACATGGTGAGAACGATTTCCGGTCATTCACCCGGAAGTAAAGAATTTTACAAATATGTTGCCCTTGTGCAGAATTATTTGAATCAGCAGGTAATAAACGCCTACGATAAATTATTAAATTTGCCCTAAAATATAGTGGATCAAAATAAGATATTTTGCTTAATTATGCTACTTTTATAAAGTTGAATGTTCTTTGAAAGTTTCTACAGGAGTGAGTTTTCATTGATTTCGTTATTACCCGTTCGGCTTGACTATGGCGGGGATTAGTGATAAGGCAGCAGGTGGATTAGAAAATAGGTATAAATACAACGGGAAAGAATTACAGCATGAGGAATTTATTGATGGAAGCGGATTAGAAACCTATGATTTTGG
>DASSHD010000304.1:0-2139 GCA_035693085.1 Hanamia sp.
CCCCCTTTAGGTCAAAGGTTTTATTTTATCGGCGCTGCTGTTTGTACTTTATTAAGATTGGCAGTCATTTCCATGCTCACCGCACTTTTTTCCATTTTAATATAAGAACCAGGATTTATTTCGAGCATAAAAGTACCGTCATCATTCATTTTATTGATAGTACCATGTATGCCGGCAATAGTAACTACTTTGTCGCCTTTTTGCAAATTGGCCATAAATGTTTTTTGTTGTTTTGCTTTTTTTGCCTGTGGCCTTATCATAAACATCCAAAATACCAGGATCATTAATCCTAAAAATACAAATTGAAATCCACCGCCACCCTGGCCCTGTCCCAACATTAAAAATACCGTTGCTAAATTCATACTGTTTGTTTTGAGTGCTGTGTCATACAGCGGTTAAAAAAATTTTTATTATTAAAATTATTTTTTGCTTTCTACCATTCCGGTTAATACCAGGGTTGGAAATGGAGGATATGCATTAGAAGACACCCTGATCTCCTTATGTGCAGGCCCTACCCTTCCTTCACTATTGAAAACTACTTTTAAAATTCCTGTCTCCCCTGGTTTAATAGGTTCTTCCGGTTTTTCGGGTACGGTACAACCGCAACTTGCCACTGCCGAAGCTATTACTAAAGGCTTATCACCGGTATTTCTAAAACGATAATCGTAAATCACCTTTTCGCCATCAGTTACTTTTCCAAAATCATAAGTAGAATCCAACATGATTATTGATGTTGAATCAGTAAAACCGGATGCTAAATTCGTTGTAAGGCCCAGCTTATTCCGTGTATTCCTTATGTTGCAGGAAAACAGTGTACCCATAATACAAAGAATAACCATTATTTTTTTCATCTACGTTTTTTTGCAAATGTATTATAAAGCGCTGTTTTTATAATTGGCCTTATGGATTTTATTTTGTCCAAGCAATTCTTTGTGAATATTGTCCAGAATACCATTAACGAAATGGCCACTTTGCTCTGTGCTATATTCCTTTGCCAGGTCTATATACTCATTGATGGTCACTTTAGTAGGTATGGTTTCAAAATATAATAATTCACACACTCCCATTTTTATTAATATCATATCCAGCAAGGCTATTCTTTCCGAATCCCAGTTTTTTAACTTAGGTTTTATCATCTCAAGGCAAAAATCATCTTTATCCATTACACTCTGAAGCAGATCAACAGCAAATTTCATTTTCTCTTCTCCCACCATTTCTCCAAAATTAAAAGCAGATGGTTTTTGTAAAAATTTTTCCATTAACACAATCATCATTTCTGCATCATCATCCCAATGAATAAACTTTTCTTCCACATCGCTAATGAAATATTCATCAGGAAGCATCAGGTCTGAAAAAATATATTCCAGTATTTTTCTCTCCGATCTTTTATCGCGCGATGGTACAGATATATACTCTTTGTAGTCAGAAGAATGGACTAAAGCAGAATAACATTTCTTTATTAGCTCGTCATTGATCAGATACTTTGTTTTAAATTTTTCTGCTGATTCCTGAAAAGAAGCGTTTTCCATAGTTGCCCACAACAATTCATTTCCGGCAATTTTGGTATTCACTCTAAGATCGCTTTCAGTAGGCAAATATTTTTGTGATTTTTTCAACGCATCTTTTTCCGAAAAGCGAGCCACTTCAAGTAAATAGTAAATTAGATAAGTAAATAACTGCTGAGAATTTTCTAAATTCTTTTTCAGAATTTGTAATGGTTCGCCAGGCCGGGTTTCTTTATTCATAGTTTCAATACTGTAAAGCGTTTGCATCACTTTCACCCGGATGTTTCTTCTGCTGAGCATTTGTTTAAGAACTGTTTTTGGGCTGCGAAGATAATGGATTAGTTTTTCTTAGTTCGTAGTTTTTAGTTCCTGGTTAGTAGTGTCAAAGTTCATGATTCAACATTCAACTTTCAACTTTCAACTTTCAACCTTCAACCTTCAACATTCAACCTTCAACCTTCAACATTCAACTATTTTTCCGCCTGTACTGTTCCGCTTCCTGCAATATGAATTTCAGGAGTTGCCGGGTTTCCTGAATAATACACATCGCCGCTGCCTGCTACATTTACCTTTAAACTTACACTTGCAAAAACATGAACATTTGAACTTCCAGAAACATGAATTGTTGCATTTT
>DASSHD010000305.1:0-5334 GCA_035693085.1 Hanamia sp.
GGACAGATACATTAAACAGGACCATGAAAAGGAATGGAAAGACTGGGAAGATCGTGTTGCACGGATTGCAAAAGCAGCCGAGTCTGTCAAAGGGGTTACTACTAAAACTTATGTTCCTCCGATAGCAGATCATAGTCCTACGCTTGATATATTATGGGATACTGATAAAGTAAAACTTTCCGGAGGAGGTCTGCTGGAAGCTTTAAGAAACGGAAATCCTTCTATTGAAGCTTATGGCGGGGGAAAAAATTCAATTACAGTTTCGCCCTGGATGATGAGGCCGGAACACGTAAAAATTGTTGCTGCCAGAATTAGAGAGGAGTTAGTAAAAGCATCTTCTTAACGGAGAAGTAATATCTATCATTTGACAATTTTTAAACTAATTATTAAAACCTAATAAAACTAAAAGATGAAACGAAGAGACATTATTAAGGGATTGAGTTTGCTGCCGCTTTCTGGCGGAGTAATCGGAGGAGTACTCAATTCTGAAACGGTATTTGCTGAGCCAAAGCAAAAGGGAGCTAAGCGGGATTTGTTTGAAGAATTGGGAGTAACCAAGGTAATCAATGCGGGCGTTACGATGACTTTTCTATCCGGTTCCCTGATGATGCCGGAGGTAATGGATGCCATTAACTCAACATGCCATGACTTTGCCAATATGTATGACCTACAGGATAAAGTGGGAGCAAAGATGGCAGAAATGCTGCATTGCGAGGCCGCAATGGTGACCTCCGGAGCTGCTTGCGCCCTACTGTTAGGAACGGCCGCTGCTATTACAGGAAAAGATCCTGAGAAGATTAAATTAATTCCAAATCTTCCCGGTCCACGGCCAGAAGTAATTATGCAAAAGAGCCACCGGTATCTTTTTGACCAGGCGATTACCACTTGCGGAGCAAAAATTATAGAGGTGGTGGGTCCTGATGAAATGGATAAAGCATTTAATAGTAATACTGTGCTGGCGCTTTTTTTTAATGCAGCAGGAAGCTCAAGTGTTTCGCGCGAACAATTTGTAGCCTTGTGTAAAAAGCATAGTATCCCTTCTTTTATAGATGCAGCGGCAGACGTGCCTCCGGTAGAAAATTTATTTAAGTTTCAGAAAATGGGTTTTGACCTCGTTACATTTTCAGGAGGTAAAATGATCCGCGGCCCACAAAGCGCAGGGTTATTGTTTGGTAGAAAAGATTTAATTGAGGCTGCCAAACTTAATCACAGCCCGCATGAGGCCCCAATCGGCAGACCAATGAAAGTAAACAAGGAAGAAATCTTTGGAATGTATGCTGCACTAAAATCATATCTCGAACGCGACCATAAAAAAGAATGGAATGATTGGCTTGACCGTATTGAAAGAATTAAGAAAAAAGTAACGCAGGTTCAAAGTGTAAAAGGAGAAACGTTTATAAATCCCGGTCCTGCTAATGCTTTTCCTACTTTGTATTTGACATGGGACCAGGAAATAGTGAAGATGACAGCCAATGATGCGCAATCTGCACTTCAAAAAGGTACGCCAAGTATTGTAACCAATGTAGCTAATAAGGATGGTAACAAAATGTTGAGCGTTGGTGTAGTCCTGTTGAGGCCAGACCAGGTGGATGTTGTAGCGCGACGCGTAAAAGAGATTTTAGAACATGCTATTTAAAACTTTCTATAAGAAATATCTTAATCTTAAAAACAAAAATATATCAATGAAAAAGTTATTCCTGATTCTTATCACACTAACAACCCTTTCCTACAACCACGCCTTTGCCCAAACCTATAGTATCGTTATTAAAGGTGGTCATGTAATTGATCCCAAAAACAATATTGATGAAGTAATGGATGTCGCTATTGATAGTGGCAAAATTAAGATGGTAGCAAAAAATATTAGTACTGCTAATGCATTGCAGGTCGTAGATGCAAAAGGAATGTACGTTACTCCCGGGTTAATTGACATTCACACACATGATTTTTGGGGTACAGAACCTAATCATCAATATGAAGATGGGAACCTTGCTATTCAGCCCGACGGATTTACTTTTCGAAATGGAGTTACCACCGTTGTTGACGCAGGAAGCTCAGGCTGGCGAACCTTCCCTACTTTTAAAGCGCAAACGATTGATGTATCGCAAACCAGGGTACTTGCCTTTCTAAACATTGTGGGAGAAGGTATGCGTGGCGGTTATGAACAAAACGAAAACGATATGGATCCGAAAATGTCTGCCCTCGTAGCCAGGCAATATAAAAATATTATTGTCGGGTTTAAACTTGCGCATTATGAAGGACATGACTGGACACCTGCTGACAGGGCCGTACTGGCAGGTAACCTGGCGGGAGGTATTCCCGTAATGGTAGATTTTGGTGGAAGCAACCCCCCGCTTTCCATTGAAGAATTATTTTTAAATCACCTTCGTCCGGGTGATATTTTTACCCACTGCTTTGCACAGTTGGGAAGCAGGGAGTTTATCGTAGATACCGCCACCAATAAAGTAAAGCCTTTCGTTTGGGAAGCACGTAAAAAAGGAATTGTTTTTGATGTAGGCTATGGAGGAATCAGCTTTGCCTATTCCCAGGCTATTCCTGCAATAAAAGAAGGTTTTTACCCCAATTCCATCAGCACGGATTTACATGTAGGCAGTATGAATGCCGCTATGAAAGGTATGCTTACAACCATGTCTAAATTCATGGCTATGGGTATAGATTTTAAAACACTTATTACAGAAAGTACCTGGAATCCGGCCAAAGAAATCAATCACGAAGAACTCGGAAATTTGTCAGTAGGATCCGGTGCAGATGTTGCCATACTCAGCATAAGGGAAGGCAAATTTGGCCTGTTTGATTATACCGGGCGCAAACTGGAAACCGATAAAAAGCTGGAATGCCAAATGACCATAAGAGCTGGCAGGATTGTTTACGATTTGAATGGTATTGCTGATCCGATAATTGCTCCTCATCGCTCTTCACCGGTAACAGCGAATGCGACTAACAATTTTTCTGATTGGTATAATACGATAGAATCACGTAATGGCCTGAAACTGACTCCCAACAAAAGCATCAACCAGGAGGAGTTCTTCAGGCAATATCGTAAAAATAATACCTGGTGGGATGAAGCATTTACATTCTTAAAAACAAAGGATCTTGCTCAACTCAAGCCCGGCGTTTATGTGATTGATTCCGGAAACGTAATTGCAACCGTTTCCCAGGGGCCTACCAAAAAAATTGAAGACGTAAAATGGGAAGCGCATCGGAATTTTAATGACCTTCAATATATCATAAAAGGAAAAGCCCGCATGGGTGTAGCGCCAAGCGCCGATAAAGAAGCGGTTCTTACGGTGCCATATACCAATGCAGCAGATATCATGCATTTTACCAATGACGGCGGCGAATATTTTGACGCAGATCCATCCACGTTCTTTATTTTTTCTCCGCAGGAAATGCACAGGCCTGCTATTAAAGTACAGGGAAATGATGTCGTTAAAAAAATCGTCATTAAAGTAAGGGTTCCATAGAATTGGCCTCGCTGCTCTCCAAAGCCCGCCCGGATGCCCGCCTGGATGAACCAGTTCGGACAGGAATCCATTCGGACGGGGGTGCGGCAAAAGCCTGAATAAAAATCATCGGTATTTATTTGTTTACTGTCAAATTAAATAACAACAATGAAAATTTATAAAGCTACAATTGGGTTGATTTTTTTTGGTGTTTTTTCTTCCGGCTATGTCAATGCACAAACAATCCCGAAGGATGAATTAATTTTTCTTACCTCGCAATGGAAAGGGGAAAGATTCACCGATGGACGTCCACGGATACCGGATGATTTGTTGCAAAGAGCCAGGAACATCGGTATTGATGATGCCTGGACAGTTTTAAAAAACTTAGGTTACATGAACCAGTTTGAATCAGGATGGAAAATGGTAAACGATAGTACTCCTGTGATTGGACGCGCCTTAACCGCGCTGTATATGCCATCCCGTCCTGATGTTGAAAAAGAAATAATGGATCGTGGCCTAAGCGAAGGTAGAAAAGGTAATACTAATTCCTGGCCAATAGATATGCTGTCCAAAGGTGATGTATATGTTGCTGATGGTTTTGGGAAGATTAATGGAGGTACACTTATTGGAAGTACGCTCGGAAACTCAATATATAGTAAATCCGGAAACGGAGTAGTTTTTAATGGATCAGCCCGCGACTTACAGGGGTTATCAGAGATCAAAGGGTTTAATGCCTTTGTGCGCGATTTCCATCCGTCCTTTTTGGAGGGAGTGGTTTTAATGGGACTCAATACGCCTATTCGTATAGGGCACGCAATTGTGCTTCCAGGTGATTTGGTGATTGCCGATAGAGAAGGAGTGCTTTTTATTCCGGCACAACTTGCTGAACAGGTAATTAGTACAGCAGAGTTTGTTACACTAAAAGATAAGTTTGGTTTTGAGATGGTAAAATCCAATCGCTTTAGTACAGGACAAATAGATAGTCAATGGACAGACCAAATTAAAACAGATTTTCTGGATTGGCTTAAAAAGCATCCTGAATTAGGAAAGATGACCAGAACTGATTTAGATAAAGTGATGAGCAAAAGAACCTGGTAATTACAATCTGAATAAAACTATTATAGAGCATTCTTTCCTGTTATAAAAAAGTATTCAAAATAATTAAGTAAAATATGCCCAAACCATTAGCCAAAAAACGCTGGTATCGTTTAATTCCGATAGTTTTTATTACCTATAGCCTTGCATATTTAGACCGGGCCAATTTCGGATTTGCACTGGCTGGCGGAATGGCTCACGATCTGAATATTACAGCAGCCATGTCCTCCTTACTAGGCTCGCTCTTTTTTCTTGGCTATTTCTTTTTTCAGATTCCCGGAGCTTTATATGCTGCCAACAAAAGTGCCAAGAGATTAATTTTTTGGTCCCTGATTCTATGGGGTTTGCTGGCAATGGCTACAGGTATGGTGCATAACATTACTTTACTGATTGTGATCCGGTTCATGTTAGGCGTGGTGGAAAGTGCGGTGATGCCATCCATGCTTATATTTTTAAGCAGGTGGTTCACCAAAGCGGAACGCTCACGAGCCAATACTTTTCTTATTCTGGGCAACCCTGTTACTATTCTGTGGATGTCAATTCTTTCAGGCCACCTGGTAGGAACATTGGGCTGGCGCTGGATGTTTATAATAGAGGGAGCGCCGGGAATTATTTGGGCTTTCTTTTGGTGGTTCTTAGTAAATGACAAAGTGAAAGATGCCAAATGGCTGTCTGAATCCCAGAAAGACGATGTGGAAGAACAATTAGCACTGGAACAACAAAGTATCAAGCCGGTAAAGAACTATGCAGAAGCCTTTAAATCACGGGTTGTGGTTTT